>DAORIL010000728.1:0-3326 GCA_035438525.1 Pyrinomonadaceae bacterium | reverse complement strand
CCCCTTACTAAATTTAATTTGTTTAATGTTTTAACAAATAGATGAGGAAGATAAACCCGACAAATTTTACTTTAGCAAAACGCGGAACTTCACGCGAAATTAACCGTCAAATCGCGTTGACTTTGATCCGGGCACACCAACCTATTTCCCGGGCGGATTTATCACGTTTGATGGATACTAATCGGGCAAATGTTACCTTTATTATTAACGAATTACTACAAGAGGAATTAGTTAGAGAGGGCGCACAGGGAAATGATAAAGTTCGCGGAAGGAAACCGACCTTTTTATATTTAAATTCACAAAAAAGCTATGCAGTTGCGGTTGATGTTCGGGTTTCGAGAACTTTTATGATGATAACTGACTCAATTGGAAAACAAATTGGTGAAATTATCAGCTTTCCAACCGAACCCGATCCGGCGAAGTTTGTCATTCAACTCAGTCAACATTTAAGACAAATTCTGAATCAGGATTTACCGATGTCTGATTGTCAGGGAATCGGAATTATTGTTCCCGGCATGCTTGACCAAAAATCAGGAATGGTAATAAACGCACCAACATTAAGTTGGCGAAACGTAAAATTATTAGCCCCCCTGCAGGCGGAATTTGATGGGGTTGAGGTTTATTTAGAAAATTCGGGTAAGGCTTGTGCACTTTCACAAATTTGGGCAACCCGGAATGACCACACAGATTTTAATGATCTGGTCTTTGTCAGTATTTCAGACGGTGTTGGGGTTGGGGTGGTTATTAATGGGGAATTGATTCGGGGAAAACATAATACTGCCGGAGAATTCGGACATGTCCCACTCAGTATTGACGGCCCGCAATGTTCTTGTGGGGCAAAAGGCTGTTGGGAAGCATATATTTCAAATCTGGCGACGCTTTCACGTTATTTTGGAAGAAACCAAAATCAAAGATTTCCCCAAACAGTTGAGAATGCGGAATTTACTATCGAAGATTTAATTGTCCGTGCCAGGTCGGGTGATAGTAAAGCCTTAACAACTTTACATTTGACCGCACGTTATTTGGGTTTAGGTTTAGCCTCAATAATTAATGCCATTGATCCTTCGTATATTTATATTGGGGGCGAAATTACAGAGGCTTGGGATTTGATTGAATCAGAAGTTCGGGAGGCAATCAAAGAAAGAACTTTAACAAGAGAACTTGGAGTGACACCAATTCGAATTGTTCCGGCAATTGAGCATCCGCGCCTTCGTGGAGCAGTTGCATTGGTTACAGCTCCGGCTTTTGCCGCTCCAAAAGTAGCTTAGTCAAAACAACAAAAAAACTCGACAAAGTTGGTGAACTACCAATTTTGTGCACGGGTGAGGTCTGCTCAAAATTCAGATTGTGATGTAATAAGGAGAAAAATAAGAAATGAAACAAGTTAGCGTAATCCCGCAAATTACCAAATCGATTTGCCATTCAATTTTCGGAGTGGCATTTCTGTTTATTTTGGCGCTTGGTTTTATTACCATCCAAGCTCAAACTAATTCCGGACGTATTTCAGGAACAGTAACCGACTCGACAGGAGCGGTGGTTCCAAATGCAAAGGTCACTATCAGTGATCCAACCAGAAATTTTTCACGGGAGGCGATCACCAACGAAGAGGGGTTTTATACGGTAACCAATCTTCCGGTAGGAACCTATGATGTGCTGGTCGAAATGCAAAATTTTAAGAAATCTATCAGACAGGGAAATTCACTAAATGCCGATTCCCGTTTGACTATTGATTTTACTATCGAAACCGGACAAATTAATGAAACGGTTGAGGTTGCACCCATTAGTGGTGAAACGGTAAATACAACCTCGGGCGAAGTTGCCAAAGTAATTGACAGCCAACAATTGGACAATTTAGCCTTGAACGGACGCAATTATTATCAATTGTTGTCAGTGATTCCGGGAGCTGTGACTACTGTTGACGACTCGCTTGATACAAATTTAGCCACCAATACAATCAATATAAGTGGTAATCGCGGTGTTTCCAATAATTTAACCGTAGATGGGGGGAATAACAACAATGCCGGTAGTAACGCCAGCCAAATCAATAACGTAGGACTTGATTTCATTCAGGAAGTTAAATTGCAAACTTCGAATTTTTCGGCTGAATATGGCCGAAATTCAGGTGCCCAGATCAATGTTATTACCAAACGCGGCACGAATAATTATCACGGCTCTTTATTTGAATTTCTCCGTAATGATAGGTTTGATGCTCGTGATGCTTTTGCCGCGACCAAACCAATGTTGCGGTATCATAATTATGGTTATAGTTTTGGCGGTCCATTACCGTTTTTTAATTTTGGAGAAGGCGGTCCAATCTTAAAATCAGGAAAAGACAAGTTTTATTTCTTTGGCGGACAGGAATGGAAAGCAATTCATCGTTCGGGTGCTTCAAATCGTCAAACTCTTCCGACAACAGCTGAACTGAACGGAGATTTTTCATTTCGTTTAAGAGGTGCCGATGGAATCGTCGGCACGGCAGATGACGGAGTTATCAAGGATCCGCTGGTTGCCGGAACCTGCACGGCGGCAAATCGAACAGCTTGTTTTGGCGGGCTTGATGTAAATTTACGAAATAAAATTCCAACTAACCGAATTACAGCGGATGGGTTAGCAATTGCCAATGTTTATCGGGCAATGATTGGTTTGGCATCAGGTTATTCGGATACTCCAACCGGTCAAAATGCTACTTTTCAACCACCGATTGCCAGTGATTTTCGTCAGGAATTCCTTCGACTGGATTATATTTTCAATGCAAATCAGAGCATTTATGGACGTTACGTGCATGATACAAATGTGGTTGTAGAACCTTACGGAACCTTTATCAATTCACCCTTACCAACTTCACAGGAGTTAAGAAACCGACCGGGCAATGGTTTTCAATTTGGTTATCTGTGGAGTATAAAACCTACCTTGATTAACGAGTTTAAGTTTAATGCCGCCTGGACTGACCAGCGGGTTGTTCCAAATACCCCGTTTTCTGAACGCGGAACCTATGGTTTCACTTTTAATCAATTGTTCCCGAATGGAGGGCAATATGAAACCTCAATTCCTAATACAAGTATCAATGGATTTGCTAGTTTTTCAGGGGTTGCGGCTAGTTTGACTGCACTCGCCCGAGACTATATGTTGATGGATAACATCACTTGGGTAAAAGGAAACCATACCTTTAAATTTGGCGGTTTATATAATTTCAGCCAGATCTATCAAAATGGACGTTCGCTCTATGCGGGTAATGTTGCTTTTAATAATAGTCAAAATACAAATACTACGGGAAATTCATTGGCTGATGCCCTACTTGGAAATTTTAGAACGTATTCAGAAGCATC
>DAORIL010000727.1:0-3331 GCA_035438525.1 Pyrinomonadaceae bacterium | reverse complement strand
GATTAAATTTGGGAAAGAAATTTCTTTTCTGTCTGATCGTTCAAAAATAATAACTCAAGTTGAAATGGTTGAAGAATTGAACCGTTCAGTTCGACAAAGCAAAAAATCAGAACAGCTCCGACCAAAATTTTATTGAAGAATCTTTTTCAATTTAATAACAATTAAAATTTCTTCCGACTTTTCAATTTCTGCGTTTGACTTGTAAAAATTCCTGTCACTAAAATCTATATCTTTATGCAACCACGCACCAAACGTCAGAGAGAAGTTTTGGATTATATCACTTCGTTCATTGCCGAACGCGGTTATGAGCCTTCGTATCAACAAATTGCGAGGCATTTTAAAATTGCTTCAAAGTCGGCAATTGCCAAACATATTGCTGCGCTTGAAACTCAGGGATTGCTTTCACGCCAACGCGAAAATGGTAGTTTCGGGTTACAGGTCCGCACAAATCAAATCACCTCGGAATCCGTTTATCAAATTCAATGGTTGGAAGTTCCTGTTAAGGATAATTTTGAAGAAGATTGGGAAAACGAAAACTTTTTTATTCCCGATTTTATGCTTGGTTATGCGGATGCAGAGCGAATCCGCGCCTTTCGGGTGCGTGATGATGCGATGCGGGGCGAACATATTTGCGAAGGCGACGTGGCACTGGTCGAAAAAAAGAGTTATGCACGCGATGGAGATAATGTGGTCGCAATCGTTGAAAATAAACAAATTCTTTTGATGAAATATTATCGTCAAGGGGCGAATATTGAATTTCAATCGGCAAATCCAAATTATCCGTCACTTTTTTATTCGGCTGATGAGATAACAATTCTTGGTGTCGTGCGTGGTATCTTGCGCCCAATCAGCTAAAAGAGTAATCTATATTTTTATTTCAAACATCATTCAATCAGGTCATTATTGTGCAACATAAACCAACTCCAAACGCAAGTTACAGCTTAACCTTGCGCGTCAAAATCCATAACAAACCGGGAAAATTAGGCGAAATCACTACTGCAATCGGACGAGTCGGCGGCGACATCGGTGCGATTGATATTGTTTCGGCTGGTAAAGATTTTTTAATTCGTGACATCACGGTCAATGCTTATTCAGAAAAACACGATGAAGAAATCGTCAAAGAAGTAAGTAATATTGACGGCGTAGAAGTCGTGCAATCATCGGACAAAACTTTTTTGATTCACATTGGCGGAAAAATCGAAGTAACTTCAAAAATTCCCCTGAAAACCCGTGCAGATCTATCAATGGCTTATACGCCGGGAGTTGGTCGCGTCTGCGAAGCTATTCACAAAGACCCCGAAAAAGCCTTTAATTTAACCATTAAGAAAAATACAGTGGCGGTTGTTTCTGATGGAACTGCAGTTTTAGGTTTAGGCGATATTGGTCCCGCGGCTGCAATGCCCGTTATGGAAGGGAAGTGCCAACTTTTCAAAGAGTTCGGTGGTGTAGATGCATTCCCGATTTGTTTGAACACCAAAGACCCGCACGAAATCATTCAAACCATTAAAAATATTTCAGTAGCTTTTGGTGGAATTAATCTCGAAGACATTTCTGCCCCGCGTTGTTTTGAAATCGAAGACCGTTTGAAAGAAGAATTGGATATTCCCGTTTTTCATGATGACCAACATGGAACAGCCGTTGTGGTGTTGGCGGCGCTCATCAACGCTTTAAAAATCGTAGGTAAAAAGATGGAGGATATTAAAGTTGTCGTCAATGGAATTGGGGCAGCGGGTGTCGCTTGCAGCAAAATCGTGATGGCAGCCGGAGTTAAAAATTTAATTGGCTGTGATACCAGCGGCGCTTTATATGAAGGGCGTAAAGAAAATATGAATTGGGTCAAGGATTGGTTTGCCCGTAATTCTAATCCAAATAAGGAAAAAGGCACGGTTCATGATGTAATTAAAGGCGCAGATGTTTTCTTTGGTCTAAGCGTTCCGGGAGTGATTGACGAAAACGACCTTAAAAATATGTCAAAGGACGCAATTGTTTTTGCAATGGCAAATCCGATTCCCGAAATTATGCCTGAAGATGCGGTTGATTATGTAGCGGTGATGGCGACCGGTCGAAGCGATTATCCGAATCAAATCAACAATGTTCTATGTTTTCCCGGCATCTTTCGCGGGGCTTTAAACTGCCGTGCTTCAAGGATTAACGAAGAAATGAAACTTGCTGCAGCCAATGCTATTGCCGGAATAATTTCTGAGGATGAACTTCATCCTGATTACATTATTCCTTCGGTTTTTGACCGCAGAGTTGGCGAAGCTGTAGCTAAAGAAGTTGAAGAAGCTGCCTATCAAACCGGTGTTGCGCGGCGTGAAAGGGCAACATCGGAAAGCGAATTTTAAATTATGGACCAACTATTTAAATTGAGGCATCCCTAAAATTGGCGGTTTTGTTGGGACACGTTTTCCAATAATTATTTTTGGCGGTTTGGTGATTTTCTTGTGTTTTCGGTGTTTTACCACTTTCTTTTTCTTGGGCTTACCGTTTTTGGTCTGCATTGCCTGAATTGAAGTCAAACTGAAAATTACCGCCAAAATTGCGCTGAAAACTTTAACAAAATTGCGTTTGAAAATTCCAAAATATGTTTGGGTAATGACTTTATTGTTATCATCCTGCAAATAGGTGACACAAACTTTTTCATCCGGTTGATTTAAAACTTTTAACGCTCTTCGTGTTGGCATCTCTGAAAGATTATAAATCTGATGCTGACATCTGTCGCAATGACGGATTTCTTCGTTTCCCTTCATTTCATCCCAATTCATCGAACAAGGCTTTGGCACTTCAAAATTTTCCAAGGTGTATTTCATAAAAACCAACTTCACTTTATAGAATTACAATTTTGCTTTGCATATTAACACAAATTGAGGCAACTTAGATTTGAAAGAATTATTCAAATGAGCAGAAATGATTAAAAAACAACTAGCCAAACTAACAATTGAAGAAGTCGCCAATACCTTAACACACGGTTTCGGGTTGCTTCTAAGTCTTTTTGGATTGGGTTTATTGATTTATCTAGCCAGCATTTACGGTGATTTTTTGTATATTGTAAGTGCGGTAATCTACGGACTTTCGCTAATTGCTCTGTATTCTGCTTCAACTTTTTATCATGGCGCAACTACTCCCGAATTAAAACAAAAACTACAATTAATTGACCATTGCTGTATTTACCTTTTAATTGCCGGAACCTACACGCCATTTACTTTGATTGCCTTGCGCGGAACATTTGGAAATAGTTTATTTCTGGTGGTTTGGGGGTTTGCCTTAATTGGAATTGGAATAAAAATATTTTTGCATAACCGAATTCCGGCAGCTTCGGTAATTTCTTATT
>DAORIL010000726.1:0-3334 GCA_035438525.1 Pyrinomonadaceae bacterium | reverse complement strand
AATTGAAAGCAGGGATGGAGCAGGATAATCCTTTGTAATTGTGTTATTTACGATACTTGTTTCAGATTTACTCTGGTTTTCCGACTCTCGATTCAAAACCTGTGAAAATTGAGGATTCAAACCGAATATGGTTAAAAAACTTTGTTGACCGTTCATAATTACAACACTCCTCCCAGTTTAGCGTTCCTTCAGTTATCCTTAATGATTATTTGAAAGTGCAATAACCGTGCCAATCAAATTTGCTGAAAGTATTGACTGGTTTTGTATCTTTTGAGAGTGTCGTTAAATCAAAAGTTTTAGAGAATATTTGAACTATCCCGGCACAAAGAGTTTTTGAGTCTCATTTAACAAAGCTTTTTTGCATCTTTCAAATTAATCAATGCAACAAGGCTGTTTTTCTTCTCCGGATATTCTGTTTTCTTTAAAATTCCCGCTTGGACTCGCTCCAGGAATTAACCGATTGTCAACCTAATGCAACAACTGTAAAAAGGCTAAAAAGTAACTATTCCCTGATCAGACGAAAGCCCAGACCATAATTGCGCCCAGATGATGAAAAATTGTCACGATTAGCGGAACGCAAGCTTTCCGAGTTTTCATACCAACTACCACCGCGATTTATGCGAACTGTCCCATTTATCGCGCCTTTTGGGTCTGTCTGCGGTGAGTTTGGATATGCGCCATACCAATCCTGCACCCACTCCCACACATTCCCGTGCATATCATACAATCCCCACGCATTTGGCTTTTTGCTGCCAACTTCGTGCGGCTTGGCGCCTGAATTCTCGCTATACCAAGCATAATCACCAAGCAAACTATCGTTGTCCCCAAAACTAAATTTGGTAGTTGAACCTGCCCGCGCCGCATATTCCCACTCAGCTTCGGTCGGTAACCGATATTTGCCTTCGCTTTTTTCATTCAATTTGCCGATAAAATCTTGAACTTCTTCCCAACTTATCCGCACAACAGGCTTGTTATCGCCCAAAAAATCTTGTCCTAACTCATTCATGCCCCCCGGCAAACTCCCCATGATTGATTTCCATTGTCCTTGTGTAACTTCATATTTGCCCAAATAAAATGATTTTGAAATGGTTACACGATGCCGAATTTCATCATCTTTACGACCGCTTTCAGAGGTTGGCGAACCCATTAAAAATGAACTGTTGGGAATTAAGACAAATTCCATCCCGATTGAATTGGTAAATGAAGTTAGACTGCTATTTTGATTGACTGTCTGGGTTGATAGTGATGGCGAATTTTGGCGAATGACCTCAATTAATTCATTAGTTGCTCCCGCCTCACGCAGAAGGTCTTCACGGTCCAGTGTGAGAGGTTTATCAACTTTGCGTTGGCTGATTTGAGTTTTCAGCCAACTTATCAACTGAGTTTTGTTTTTGAAAACGCTATTCGGAAGTTTAGTATTGAGTGCTGTGGTAATTTCCGTAAAGGTCAGCGGTTTAGTTTGAGCATTGATAGATTGCCAATGCCAAATTGAAAGAAAAAGAGCTGAAACCAGCAAGAGCCCTTGTTTTAAGACAAAAGACTGTCGGGAATTTCTCATAAAATAAATCTTTTTGGTTATCGGTAATCTAAATTGCCGGTTATGATTTTGCCCGAAAGTTAATGCACATTAACACAGATTCTCGGGCAAAAAATGTTTTCCGTATTACTACTATAATTCCTGAAACACTATGCTGTGTCTGTCCGCAGGTTTCACAAGTCCATATCCAGGAATATATTTGACCGAAAATTTCTGACCATCAATCACCACGTTATAGATGCGATTCTCCGAATCAAACGCTTTCCAGGTGCCTCGTGAACCGTCAACAGTTTCAATGGTTCCGTCTGCCAGGAATTTGGTGGCGCCATAAGAATTCACTTTAGATTCAAAGGTGCGGATAATCGGATCTTTAGTAGTTTTTAAATTGTCAAATTCCACATCTCCTGTTGCTTCAATTTCGTATTCACCACCCATTCGAATCAGATTCTGGTTTGGCGGCGATACTTTGACGATTATTTTCATCTTCGTTTTCACTTTATCTGCCGTAAAGGTCGCCACGGGTGAATTTTTGTTGGCGGTAACTACTTTGGTAACTTGCCATGTCTTTTTTTCGTCGTAGAGGGTAATTGTTAAGACAGTATTAAGTTGTGCGCCGTAAAGAGTTTCCGACTGCTTGAACTTTACGGTCAAACGGTTGTTTCCGGGCATAGCATAAAAATACCAATAATGTGTCCCGACCAAACTATCCGAAATCCCTTCGTTGATTCCCTCTTTCAATGGGTAGGCATTATCTGACTTCAACGATTGTGCAGTGATACTCCCCACCGCCACTAAAAAGAATGCAACCAATAAATTTAGTTTCCTCATTTTCGTAAATCCTCCTTAAGTTTGATTTATTTAGAACTAAAATCTTTCAGCTCTATTTTTTAAAGCATCAATTTTGAGAAAACCCTCAGGTTTTTTAAATTGTAAAAGTAGCAATAACAGAATTAGACGTTTAGTAAAATCACAATTTGCCTAATGGTGAAAATTAAGCGCTAGAGGATTCTGCAATCACAAAAACCACTTTCATTTTTTGACCGATACTACTCACAACTATTAGTAAATACACAGTTTGGATCTTTTTGCGGCTTGATATTCTTTTTTATTGACGGGGTTTTAGGAGGAGGGCTGACAGATGCTTTATTTGGGGTTGGAACTGCTACGGTCTTGGTCGGTTGCGGCTTGCTCTGAGTTGGTAAAGGTGTGGCAGTGGCAGTAGTAGTGACAGTTGTTTGAGCTTCATTAGATATGGGAGTCGAAAAAACTGTCTGATTAGTGACCGATTTGTTTGAAACTGTAGAATTGGTTGCAGATGACATTAACCAAATTCCGCTACCAATTCCGCTAATTGCCAAAAATCCAACGGTAATAATCGGGATAATCCACCATTTTTTTTTGCTTGGGTTTACTTCTTTTTCAGACGAGAACGGAGCGATTGGAAATTGCGGTTCTGATGCCATTTGATTTTCTAAGTTTAAGTAGGCTGGCGCAGTAAACTCTGGACCTGAGAAATCTCCGGCAGAGTCTGTCTCCGACAATTTCCTGTGCATCGATGGTTGTGTTTCCAAAACTTGAGTTTCGAGAGGTTGTATCGGTAAAATCTCGGTCGGGGCTTCAATTTTCAAAAAATTACTCGCCACGGTTTCTGCGTGTGATAAATCCGGCACATCTAATTTTGCTATTCTGGTATCTGTCATCCCAATTTTCAGTGCTTTTTGCATTTCAAGTGCGGACGAATAGCGTTGGTCTCGTTCAATTGCCAAGGCTTTGAGCAAACAATTTGAAACCGAAATT
>DAORIL010000725.1:0-3340 GCA_035438525.1 Pyrinomonadaceae bacterium | reverse complement strand
GGCAAAAATATTTCAACCTTAAATTGGTATGCAGTTGCGGTTGGGGTTGGTTCGTTACTCATCATTATCGGTTGGTCAAAGATTACTCATAAAGTTCCCGGACAACTGATCGCAATTATTTTAGCAACTTTTATTGTTCAATATTTCGGGCTTCCGGTTGAAACGATTGCTACACGTTTTGGCGGTGTTCCAAGCTCTTTACCTACACCTCATTTACCTGTCATTTCTTTTGAATTAATCCAACAAATGTTTTCGCCCGCGCTGACTATTGCGATTTTATGTGCTTTAGAATCATTGCTTTCGGCGGTTGTAGCGGATGGAATGATGGGAACGCGGCATCGTTCAAATATGGAATTGATCGCCCAAGGCGCAGGAAATATCGTTTCGGTGATTTTCGGCGGAATTCCTGCGACTGGCGCAATTGCGCGAACTGCGACGAATATTAAAAGCGGCGGCAATACTCCGATTTCGGCTATTATCCATTGCCTTTTTCTGTTGATAGTTTTGCTTTTTGTCGGGCGTTGGGCGGCTCTGATTCCGATGACAACTTTGGCAGCGGTTTTGATCGTTGTTGCCTATAATATGAGCGAATGGCGCGAATTTACGCATTTGTTCAAAAGTCCGCGCGGTGACATTGCTGTTTTGCTCATCACATTTTTGCTGACGGTTTTTATCGAATTAACCGTGGCAATCCAAGTTGGCGTATTACTTGCGGGATTCTTATTTTTGCAAAAAATGTCGAATGAAACGCACGTTGATTTGATAACGCAAAATTTTAAGGATGATGATGAAACCGAAGTTCGTGATATTTCCAATCTGCAAATTCCGAATGGCGTAGAGGTTTTTGAAATTTACGGTTCGCTCTTTTTTGGCGCGGTCAGTCAATTTAAAGAATCTATCCGCATTGTTGCCGATAAACCGAAAGTCTTGATTTTGCGGATGCGAAATGTTTTGACGATTGATGCCAGCGGAATTCATATTTTAGAGGAATTGATTCGAGAAACGAGCGAAAACGGCTGCGTTTTGATATTTTCCGCTGTTGCTCCAAATGTTTTTCAAGTGATGAAGAAAAGCGGCTTTATCGAATCCGTCGGCAAAGAAAATTTTGCCAAAGATATTTATAAAGCCCTGGAAATTGCTGATAATTATTTGATTGATAATTCAAGATTTGGGAAATAGAAAGGTGGTCATTGCAACTTAATAAATTACTCAAACATCCATTAAATATCTCATTTGGAAAGGAGTTTTTATGCAAACTGAAAAAGTCTTCTCTTTTGTTTTTACATTTATTTTTCTATTTTCAACGCAACTTTATGCTCAATCTTCCCAACAAATTAAAATCTTGAACAATTATGAAGGAATTCCATTTGAAAATGGTAAGACGATAATTAGCGAAATAATTTTCTTGGGATTAGATAAAGAATATAAATCAGAATCAAATTTGATATACGAAAATGATTTACTAAAGGATTTAAGATCAAACAAAGTTCAGATAAATAGCGGCGATGTCTTTTACGGTTACAAGGTTTCAAATACTGTTAAGTTTATACGAACTTGGCTCACTTCAAAAGGATACGATAAAGCCGAAATAAATGCTTTTGGTGAAGGTCTTCCAGAAAACAAAATGAGGCTAATTATTGTTATTAAACGCGGAAAGTTAGCCACAATATCAGAAATTCATTTTGAGGGAAATAAAATGTTTTCGGAGTTAGAACTTCAGAAGTTTCTGAAAAGCGAAATGGAAGAAAGGTGGAAAATTTGGGATAAGCGAATATATGACTATTTCACTCAAAAAAGTCTGCGTGAATTTTACTTTTCAAAAGGCTATTTGAAAGCAAAAATTAAAAATGTAATTTATCAATCAAATGAGAAAAATAGTTTTGTTTTAATTGAAATTGAAGAAAATACACCGTTTCAAATTGGGGAAATTGAATTAAAAGGAGCAACGGTTTTTACTAACAATCAGATTTTGGAAATGTTAGGGCAAAAAACTGGGGACGTTGCAAATGCAAAAGGGTTAAGAGCTTTTTTATACGAGAAATTAAAAAAAGTTTATAATGATAGAGGATATTTACTTTATGATGCAGACATTGATCCCGAATATTCTGAACCTAAAGCCAAAGGTCAAAATGGGATTGTTAATCTAAAAATCATGATTGACGAAGGGACGCAGTTTAGAATTAGAAGGATTGAGATTGTTTGCCCCGAACTCTTAAAAATCCCAAAAATAAGAGCGTTACTTGGTTTAACTCCCAGAGAAATTTACAGTGAAGAAAAACTAAAAGAGGGCATTAAACGAATTAATAAAACTAAAGATTTCCAATTTATTGATGATGAAAAAGATGTCGAATTAAGAACCATTGAAGCGGGTTTATTAGATTTAATTGTAAAAATTGGTCCAAAATTGAAAGGTCAAAAATGAATAACAAAATTATCCTTTACAATATTCAAGAAGCACGCGAGCAATTGGAAGAAATTGAAAAACTATTGAACGACGAAAATTTGTCCGAAGTTGATTTCCAAATAAAACTTGAACATGCCTATCATCATTTGAACTTCGCTTGGAATATTAGACGAGCTAAAACTGAAAAATATCAGAAACTTTCCAATAAAAATTTCAATAAATGGAGCAAGTTTCCAAAAGAAATAAAACCCTTCAAGATATAAAATGAAAAAACAAATCATCGAAAACTATTTGAATAATGTAATTCAAGCTTTTCAAAGCTAAAAATTAGGGTTAGAAAAGTTTAGTAATAATTTGAAGAATTATTAAAATCAAAAGGGAGCAAAGGTATGAAGAAAGAAATAGAAACAATTTCACCTAACGAAAATGAAAAAAAAACAGATGAACCCAAAGAGTCTCTGGGTCTTGTTGAAATCCCCCAACATACTTTTGAATATGATTTAAAAATTAGCGAAGGATACCAAAATTTTTCATCAGAAATACTCAAACTTTCATTAGCTGGAATCGGTGCAATTAGTTTTATGATAGTCAATTTCTACTTAACAAAGGACTTAGCTGAAAAGTTTAGTTGGTTAATATCTTATTCAAATTTTGGAGTTATGTTGTTTTTTTCATTACTTTTCTTTGGGATTTCTTCAGCTTTGGCTTTACTTCACAAATATTTTGGTTTTGACAGTAAAGCATATCACTTGAATTATCTACGTTTAGAAAAACGGCTTGGCGGAAAAACAAAGATTGATGAGATAGAAAAAAGAAAAGCTGTTTTTGATGTATTACAATTGATGTTTATGAGTCAAGAAACATCTTTAGTTCAAAAAGCAGCGGATGAAAGAGACATAAGAAATTTGTTACTCAAATCTTCAGGCAAATTACTAT
>DAORIL010000724.1:0-3347 GCA_035438525.1 Pyrinomonadaceae bacterium | reverse complement strand
TTTCAAGAAAACAAACAATGTGTTACCAAATTGCTTTTCTTACCTTCGTGTTTTCTTCGTGAAACTTCATGGTAGAAAAAATATATGAAACCATTTCTCGGTGAAATTATCGGAACAGCCCTTATGATTTTGTTGGGTGGCGGTGTAGTAGCGAATGTTGTTCTTAACAAAACCAAAGGCAATAACAGTGGTTGGATAGTTATCACAATGGCGTGGGCGATGGGAGTTTTTGTCGGCGTATTTGTTTCGGGCAAAATTGGTAGTCTTTCGCATCTAAATCCCGCCGTAACAATTTCGATGGCTTATTTGGGTAAACTCCCTTGGAACGATGCTCCAACTTATATTTTCGGACAGTTTTTAGGCGCCATGATCGGTTCCGGATTTGTTTGGGCCACACATCGGCTACATTTTGATGCAACTGATGATGCAGATGCAAAACGGGCAATTTTTTGCACCGCACCTGCCATCCGCAGCAATTTTGATAATCTGCTTTCGGAAATTGTCGGCACATTTGTCCTGATTTTCGGCGTTTTGTATATTTCAGGCGCAGCGTCAAGTTTGGGTTCGCTAGATGCTTTACCTGTTTCGCTTTTAGTTTTAGCAATCGGTCTAAGTTTAGGCGGGACAACAGGTTATGCTATTAATCCGGCACGGGATTTAGGTCCGAGAATTATGCACGCAATTTTGCCAATCAAAGATAAACAGGGAAGTGATTGGAGTTATGCTTGGGTTCCTGTCATTGGTCCGATTGTTGGAGCATTATTAGCCGCGATTTGCTTTACATTATTGCAATAAAAGAGTTTATCCACGAAGGAACACGAAGTTTTCACGAAGAAAATAAATCCTTTAATCAGTTGATTTATCTTCGTGCTTGCTTCGTGAATCTTCGTGGAAAAAAAATAATATGAACAAAATTTTCAACAGTTTCGCCTTTATTTTTTTTATTTCAACTTTTATTTTTGCCCAAAACAAATCAATCGAAAAAAAGATTGACACATTGCTCAAACAAATGACCATCGAAGAAAAAATCGGTCAGTTGACGCAATATTCGGGCGATAGAAAAGCCACAGGTCCCGTCACATTCAAAGGCGACCACAAAGAACTCATCAAATCAGGAAAAATCGGCTCAATGCTCAATGTTTTGGGTTCAACCTATACACGACAATATCAGGAAATTGCGATGCAGGCGCGTCTCAAAATTCCGCTTCTTTTCGCCCAGGACGTAATTCACGGTTACAAAACTACTTTTCCGATTCCTTTAGGCGAAGCCGCAAGCTGGGATTTGGAGGCAATTCAAAAATCCGCCCGCATTTCCGCTATTGAAGCCTCCGCCAGCGGAATTCATTGGACGTTTGCGCCGATGGTGGACATCGCCCGGGACCCGCGTTGGGGGCGCGTGATGGAAGGCGCGGGCGAAGATACTTATTTGGGCTCAAAAATTGCTTTTGCTAGAGTTAAAGGATTTCAAGGCGATCATTTAGGTGATATTGATTCGATAATGGCGTGTGCCAAACATTTTGTGGCGTATGGCGCGGCGGTTGGCGGACGCGATTACAATTCGGTTGATATGAGCGACCGTCAGCTTTGGGAAATTTACTTACCACCGTTCAAAGCCGCGAATGAAGCAGGTGTCGCAACCTATATGAATTCGTTTAACGACCTCAATGGAATTCCGGCGACCGGAAATAAATATCTTCAACGCGATATTTTGAAAAGTAAATGGAATTTTCAGGGATTTGTCGTCAGCGACTGGGGTTCGATTGGCGAAATGATAAATCACGGTTACGTCAAAGATGCTTCGGAAGCCGCGCTTTCCGCCATTACCGCTGGAAGCGATATGGATATGGAAAGTAGTGCCTATCGCAATAATTTAGCGCAATTGGTTGCAGACAAAAAAGTTCCGATTGCCTTGATTGATGACGCTGTTAGAAGGATTTTATACAAGAAATTTGAACTAGGACTTTTTGACGATCCGTATAAATATTCCAACCCCGAACGCGAACAAAAAGAACTGAACAACCCTGAACATTTGGAAATTGCGCGTGATGTTGCCCGAAAAAGCATCGTTTTATTAAAGAACGAAAAACAAACTTTACCGCTCGCAAAAAACACGAAAACGATTGCCTTTATTGGTCCGATGGTTAAATCCGTCAAAGATAATCACGGGTTTTGGTCGGTTGATCTGCCCGATGTTAATTACGATAAACTCATTACAACGCAATGGGACGGCGTAAAAAATAAAGTTGGAAAAGACACAAACCTTCTATATGCCAAAGGCTGCGACGTTGATTGCAAATCAGACGAAGGTTTTGCTGAAGCAGTTGAAACTGCTAAAAAATCTGATGTTGTGATTTTGAGCATTGGCGAGGCTTGGAATCAAAGCGGCGAGGCGAAAAGTCGCAGCAATATTCATCTGCCCGGAATGCAGGAAGATTTAGTCAAAGCAATTCAATCCACCGGAAAACCGGTGGTCGTGCTGATAAACGCCGGACGACCGCTGGTTTTTAACTGGACGGCCGACAATGTTCCCGCGATTCTTTATACCTGGTGGTTAGGTTCGGAAGCGGGCGATGCGATTGCCGATGTTCTTTTTGGCGATTATAATCCATCGGGCAAATTACCGATAACTTTTCCGCGCAGCGAAGGGCAAATTCCGATTTACTACAATCATTTCAACACAGGTCGTCCTGCCCGTGATGACAACGACAAAAATTATCGTTCATCATATTTGGATCTATCAATTACGCCCAAATTTGAGTTCGGTTACGGTCTGAGCTATACCACATTTCAATATTCAGATTTGAAGTTGGACAAAAAGAAATTGAAAAGTAACGAGAAAATCGAAATTTCGCTAAATATCACAAACACAGGCAAATACGCAGGCGAAGAAGTTGTTCAATTATATTTACGTGATAAAGTGGCATCGCTCGTGCGACCTGTTAAAGAGTTAAAAGATTTTCAAAAAATCAAACTCAACTCAGGCGAAACCAAAACCGTTAAATTTATTATTGACAAGGACAAACTTTCCTTCTATAACCAGCAATTACAATGGATTGCCGAAGCAGGAGAGTTTGATTTGATGATCGGCTCATCTTCGGCGGATATTCGTTTGAAAGATACTTTTGAATTGATAAACTGAGTCATCATCCACGAAGAAGCACGAAGATTTCACGAAGCCAAAATTAAAATTTGATAAACTTCGTGCTAACTTTGTGAAACTTCGTGGATAAAATAATTATGAAATTTTCCAAACTACTTTTCCTGTCAATAATTTTAACTTTTTGCCTATCAATTCAAGCAAAAGTGACAATGCCCAGAATTTTTTCTGACAATATGGTTTTGCAGCG
>DAORIL010000723.1:0-3371 GCA_035438525.1 Pyrinomonadaceae bacterium | reverse complement strand
CGACGCGGTTTTCGTTTTAATGCCGAGATCGAGAAAAATTCCGAGATTTCCCTTAAAGAGGTTTCTCAACTAATCGAACAAAATCAAACCATTGATATAAATCTGAATAAAACCAAATTTTGGCAAATGGTTCCTCGCCAAACCCTTTTTTTGGGAACAATTATTTTTTGCGGAATAGTTGCGATGGTTTCATTTTATGCGTGGCAAACAAACTTGAAAGCCAATGTCATTGCCGATCAGCAGAACAAAATGCCCGATAGAGGCACAAAATCGATCGAGGCTTATCAGGCTTATCTTCGCGGAAGAGAATTGTGGCAAACACGCGATAATTCTCAAATGGAACAAGGAATTGTATTTTTCAAACGGGCAATTGAAATTGATTCGAATTATGCCTCGCCTTACATCGGAATCGCCGATTCGCTTTCAATGATGCGGGACGATGCCGAAGACCAACGGCAAGCCGAAGAATATATCCAAAAAGCTCTTACTTTGCAGCCTAATTCAGCCGAGGCTCACGCCACTTTGGGCTTCATTTTGGCAATGAACAAATGGCAATGGAAAGAAGCCGAATCTGAATTTCAAAAAGCCCTCGCACTTGATGAAAATTCCGCCAAATCGCATCAATGGTATGCCACGCTGCTCTTAATTGGACGAAGATTCAACGAAGCTGAAAGACATTTGAAACGGGCAATTGAAATAGAACCGCTTTCACCAAATTACAACGCCGATCTGTGTGAACTATATTATTTTGCCAATCGCGGAGATCAACTCATGTCACAATGCCGCACCCTCCACGAATTAAACCCAAGTTTTCCGCTTGATACTACTTTGACAAGTTTCTATATCAACCAAAAACGTTATGATGAGGCAGTTAAAGAGGCTATTGAGACAGGAATTCGTCACGGGGTAACCGAAACTCAGATTAAGAATGCAGCCTGGTATAAGGCGTATCAAAAAGATGGAATTCGCGGCTGGATTCTGGCAAATATCAATAAGCCAAACTATCCGAATGATTCCCCGCTAAACTATTACAATCAAAGTTTGAACTATGCTCAGCTCGGCGAACGCGAAAAAACAATCGAATATTTAGAAAAAGCATTTGACGGACACGCTTTTATGTTACCGTTCGCCAATGCCCGACCTGAATTCAACTTTATTAGGAATGATTCGCGTTTTCAGAATTTAATGCAGCGATCAGGACTAAATCAAAACTAATTCATCTAAAAATTCAATTTATTTTAATAAACTTCGGGATCAAGTTTCTCATTTCAAGAAGTTCAAATGTTATAATTTTTCTGATTTTTTCAATTCTCAAATATTATGGCAAAAACACCTGCAACAATTTACGTCTGCCAAAATTGCGGACGACAAGAGCGAAAATGGTCAGGGCGATGCGCAGATTGCGGCGAATATAGTTCGTTTGTCGAAGAAAAATTTCGCCCAACTCCACAAGCCAAAGGCATCAATTCGCCCACATCAGCATTTTTTCGTGAAGTAAAGCCGATAAAATTTACCGAAATTGAATCTCAGGAAGCCTCGCGCACAAGTTCGGGAATTGACGAATTTGACCGCGTTTTGGGTGGTGGAATTGTTCCCGGCTCATTAGTTTTGATTGGTGGATCGCCCGGAATCGGAAAATCTACTTTAGTAATTCAAACCGCCAGCGAATTGAATAAACAAGGCTTCAAAGTTTTGTATATTTCTGGGGAAGAATCCGAAACGCAAATCAAAATGCGTGGCGAACGGCTCGGAATTGATGCGGAAAATCTTTTCCTTTTGCCGGAAACCAATCTCGAAAATATTTTGGCTGAAACCGAAAAAATGAAGCCTGATATTGTCATTGTTGACTCGATTCAAACGGTTTTCAGCGAGAAAATCGAATCAGCGGCGGGTTCAGTTTCACAAGTGCGCGAAGTGGCAGGACAATTTATGATCTTTGCCAAACAAACTTCCACGCCTGTTTTTCTCATCGGTCACGTGACCAAAGAAGGTTCGATTGCCGGACCCAAAGCTTTGGAGCATATTGTTGATACAGTTTTATATTTTGAAGGCGACCGACATCACAATCATCGCATCATTCGGGCAACCAAAAACCGTTTTGGTGCAGCTAACGAAATTGGTGTTTTTGAAATGACAAGTTTCGGTCTAAAGGCTGTCGGCAATCCATCAGAAGTCTTTTTGCAAGAACGTCCCGAAGGCGCAAGTGGTTCTGTCGTCACAGTTTGTATGGAAGGAACGCGCCCAATGTTAGTCGAAGTTCAAGCACTCGTTTCAGGCACAAAATTTGGTAATGCACGACGAATGGCGCAGGGATTTGACTATAATCGACTCTCGCTGTTGATTGCAGTTTTAGAAAAAAGAGTCGGTTTTCAACTCGGCGGCGATGATGTTTTTTTGAACATTGCGGGCGGTTTAGAAGTTGACGAACCGGCGGCGGATTTGGGCGTAATTTGTTCAATTGCTTCAAACTTTCGCAATGTTCCGATTCCGCCAGATGTCGCAGTTTTTGGCGAAGTCGGTCTAACGGGCGAAGTTCGCGGAGTCTTGCAAGCCCAAGCGCGTGCCAGAGAAGCTCAAACTCTTGGATTCAAAAAACTTATCATTCCTGCGACCAATAAAACTGGTTTGGAAAAATTATTGGGAACTCGTGTGGTTGGCGTGAAAACTATTAGCGAGGCGTTGGATGAGTTGTTTTAGATTGAGTATTTTGACAAAAGTATATGACTAACAATCCAGTAAAACGACTATTTCAAAGGATTTTTGTTAATAAAAGTTTAGAACAAATTGAACTTTTAGCTGCAAAGGCTAGAGATTTAGGATTGTCTGAAAAAGATATAACTGAAGCTTTGATAAATTTAGAATATAACGAATTCGGACTCGCCTTTGATATTATTGTGGAACAAATGTATGAATTTGAAATAAAGATTGACCAAGAATTTTATGATCTAGCTATGGATATTTGCGAAACAATGAAACTTGATAAAGATGAATATCAATATTTGAAAGAACTAATCTCGGTTTAAAAGATCTAAAATCGGCAAAATATGCAAAATCAATCCCCAATCGTTATCTATCTGAATTTCGCCTTGAAAGGTTGTCTTTTATTGCTCGCCCTATCAATGCCTTTGTCCATTGCCGGTTCGCAAATTGCCTGGTCATTCGCTTTATTATGTGTCATTATTCGGGCATTTTTTGTGCGTCTAAGCTGGCGCAGAGATGGAATTGATTTGGCAATTTTGGCGTTTGTCGGATTGACTTTGGTAAGCTCGATTTTTTCTTATGAACAAGAAGTTTCTCTGCGAAAAATGGTCAGCGTTTTGTTGGTCACGATTGTTTATTTGGTGTCGGAAAATATCAAAGAGCGCAAAACT
>DAORIL010000722.1:0-3371 GCA_035438525.1 Pyrinomonadaceae bacterium | reverse complement strand
GTCAATGATTATCATCGCGCTGGATTTGAACAAATTAAAATCTATCAATCGCTGAAACCGGAACTGATCAAAATTGTGACCGATGAAGCACATAAGTTAGGGATGACCGTCACCGGACATATTCCTACGGGAGTTACTGTTTATGAGGCGATTGACAACGGATTTGACCAAATTAATCATCTCGGTTTTGTTTATCAGGCAATGCTTCCGAGCAATTTTAAACCCGCCAACGGACAACGCCCCGAAATTAATCCCGAAGGTGAATCTGCCAAAGAAGGTCTGGCATTTTTGCGTCAACATCAAACGGTAATTGAACCGACTTTAGCGCGTGGCGAATTAGGTTCTCATTCTCGAGACAAATCTTTTTCGACCATTGAACCGGGATTGTCCAAAGCTCCATATGAGTTCATTGCACTGATTGGTTCAATGGGAGTTCCGCCAAATCCTGCCTTAGAAGAACGTCGAAAACAGCGAAATCTTTTAGCTAATCGCGTCATTATGGCGTTACATAAAAACTCTATTCCGATTATGACCGGAACAGATTTAGTCGTGCCAGGACATAGCGAATTTCGTGAAATCGAACTTCTAGTCAGAGCCGGATTGACTCCAATGGAAGCACTTCAAGCCGCGACCATTATTCCGGCGCGAGTGTTTAAAATGGACAAAGAATTGGGAACCATCGAAGCCGGAAAATTGGCTGATTTAATCATTGTTGACGGAAATCCGCTGCAATCAATCAGCGAAATTCGCAAAGTAAAGTTTGTGATAACCAAAGGGCAAATGTTCGATACATCAGATTTGTGGCGAACGGTTGGATTTCAACCATAAATTTTTAATGAATATCAAACTATCAATTTATTGGCTTTTGGTAATTTCGCTTTTGGCGGGAGTGCCGGGTTTTGCCAATGCTCAAAAAACTGCGAAAAGTTCAAAGATGACATTGATAAAAGGCGCAACCTTTGAGATGGGAACTGATAAAACCGATATTCCGAACTTGCAAAAAATTTTCAATATCAACCACGCCGAACTTTTTTTGGAAGAAACTCCACGTCACAAAGTTAAACTTGATTCGTTTTATCTCGACCAATACGAAGTCACTAATGCTGATTTCAAGAGATTTTTAGACAAAAATCTTAATTGGCAAAAAGATAAAATACCTGCCGAATTTCACAACGGAAAATATTTACAGGATTGGGACAGCAACGAATTTCCAAAAGGCAAAGAGAATTATCCGGTGGTTTTCGTGACCTGGTATGCAGCAGTTGCTTTTTGTCAGGCGCAAGGTAAACGTTTGCCGACCGAAGCCGAATGGGAATATGCAGCTCGCGGTGGATTACAAAACAAAATCTTTCCTTGGGGTAATGAAATGCCCGACAAAACGCGGGTAAATTTTTCCGAAAGTAATCTCAAAGGTGCCACCAAAGTCGGTAGTTATCCGTCTAATGGCTACGGTTTATTTGATATGGCGGGAAATGTTTGGGAATTTTTGGCGGACGAATGGCAATTGTATTCGTCAACTACAGAAATTCAAGTCAATCCGGTGGCGGGCGGAGATTATTTTCTTACTGATTCTTATCGACAGATTAAAACTCGACGTGCGCTTCGCGGCGGAAGTTATGGCGGTGCGCCGATAAATTTGCTGGTGACTTATCGCGACAGTCATTTGCCGACGAATGCGGGTGATCATGTTGGCTTTCGGTGCGCTCAAAATATTTTGGTTAATAAATGAAGATTAAAGCGAAAAAACTGTTTTTGATTATTTGTCTTTCAGCGACGAATCTTTTCGCGCAAAGCAGTCCGTCGGAAATTATTGAAAATTCACTTCAGGCAATCGGCGGAAAAAAAGAAATCGCCAAAATCCGCAGTATTCAAGCTGTTGCCGATTGTGTCGGACCAAACGGAACTTACACGACTGAAATCTATTCGGCTAAAAATTCACGCTTGATTTTTAAACAAATTAAGGCAAATGGGGACGTTTATCTTGGACAAACCAACGGGCAGACATATTGGACAAAAGACGAAAAAAGCGGGGATTTTTCGCTGGCTGATAATCGGGAAGCCTTTGTCTGGCGTTCGCACGATTTTCAATTTTTGGCATTAGAGGTTGGCGAAAGATTTAAGACTTTAACTTTGGCAGGCGAGGAAAGTTTTAATGGAAAAACTGCGGTCAAATTACGCGGAACAGATGAACTTGGCAAAACGGCAAATATTTTTTTTGATAAAGAAACGAGGTTAATGCTCGGTTTGACGATCCAAAATCCGTTCAGCGAACAGTCTGAAATGATTCGTCTCAGCTTTAACGAATGGAAACAAATCGGCAAGTTGAAACTTCCGTCAAAAGTTACGGCATCTGATAAGAATGGAGATTTTGTGCTTAAATTTCGGGAAATTGTTTTGAACAAAGTTGAGGAAAAAATCTTTGCGATGCCGCCAAAAGTTACAGCAATGAATCAGCTTTTGGAATTGCATAAACAGGCGCGAATTGCTCATTTTAACCGTGATGCAAAACTACTTGTTTCAAGCTTTGCTGATGATTTTACAAGCATTGCGGGCGGAAAAATCTCGAAACCAACCCGGGAAGCCAGCCTCAATCGTTTTCAAAATTATCTGAATAATTCGACCTTTCTCGAATGGGACGATATTACTCCGCCCGTTATCAAAGTTTCTGATGATGCGACGCTGGGATATGTTTTGGTGCATAAAAAGGTTCGCCTGCTGGCAAAAAACGAAGCGGGAAAAGAAGAGGAAGAAACCGAAATTTTTGCGTGGATTTCCGTCTATCGAAAAATAAAAGGCGAGTGGAAACTAACCGCGATTGTTTCGACCAATACGCCGGAAAAAGATTAATAATGTTGATAAAAAACATAAAATATTCGAGTTTATTTCTGTTTTTGGCTATTTTATTCCAAACGGTAAATGCTCAACATCATCACCAAAATGAAGAATATGCCCCTGCCTTTGATGTTGCCTCGTTGCCTGCTCCGCCTTTGATGAAAAACATCGGCAGCAGCGAAATAAAGATCACAACCAAATCCGAATTGGCGCAGAAATATTTTAATCAAGGTTTGAATCTGCTCCACGCTTTTTGGGATGTCGAATCCTATCGTGCTTTTCGTGAAGCTGCTCGCAACGATGAAAATTGTGGAATGTGTTACTGGGGGATTTATAACGCACTCGGACAAAATTCGCAGGAAATGTCCGCAGAACGCTCAATAGCTTTGAAAAAAGCGGTTGAGCTAATTCCCACCGTTTCCGACCACGAACAGTTTTATATTCGGGCAATTTCACTCCAAGCAGAACCGGGAAAAGGACGCGCCGCTTGGATCAGCGAAATGGAGGCTTTGATAGATAAATATCCCGAAGATATTGAG
>DAORIL010000721.1:0-3375 GCA_035438525.1 Pyrinomonadaceae bacterium | reverse complement strand
GAAACGGTTGGTGCAATCAGTTCCGAGCTATGGGAAAAAACCAACGGAGTCGGCAACGAATATCTGAACACCGATTCTTGCGGATTTATCTTGGAGTGGAGTCCGTTAGTTAAAACGACGTGCGGAAGTTATTTTCAAATGCAGCGATTAAAGATTGCCAAACAGGAAGATTTTGATTATGTCGCCGGTTACGGTGATTTGTTCACTGACAATCTGCATTATCCCTTCGGTTCGGAAGATCTGGCGATGATCGTTACCAAAACCTTTCATTCCTTTCAAGGGGGAGAGCGTTATTTTGAACTGCCCTTAACCAAAGAAACTTTGGCATTTTTTTCCACCACCGAGAAAAATTTAACTGAAGTGATCGGCAAATTCCTGCTTTTCATCAGTCAGGATTCGGCAAAATTACTGGCGAGTATTACCAAAGAACTGGGCGAGGGAAATCAGAAGTTTTTGCTTTTGGGCGAAACCGGCAAGGAAAATAATTCAGCAATTTAAGGACTAAAGTAAACTATTTTAAATTTACTTTTGTTCGTTTATATCTATCATTTTATTATTTCCGATTTTCGGCATAACTACTTTTCTTTAGATATGTTTATGGAGTGTTTGAAATCACTTCAAACCAAATCCGAAGAAAGTATTTTTAAGAGGCAAGATCAAAAATGCAGCCAAAATTATTTACAGATCCGAGTGCCGGAAAATACCAAAAAAGCTACGGCGTAAGTCAACGAAAGAAACTGATGGATGAACAAAATTATCAGAAAAATAAACGCGACTGTCAGAATTTGCAGCAACAGTGGTCGAACAGCAAAGAGACTCGAAGCGCAGAACAGGCAAAACGCAGCGAGCAATTAAATCAGCTCAAGAGCCAACCACCGCAAATTATCGTGCTGGTTGCCTGTGTCTCACTCAAACTTGAAACAGCTTCACCGGCCAAAGACCTGTATTGCTCGCCCTGGTTCATCAAAGCCAGGAAATACGCTGAAAAATTTGGTGATAAGTGGTTTATTTTGAGCAGTCTGCATGGCTTACTGGAACCGGAACAGCTCATCGAACCTTACGAACAAACTCTTTACACTGCCCGCAAACCTGAAAGAGCGGCTTGGTCGGCAAGGGTCGGCAACAAAATCAATTCTACCATTCCTCCGGGCAGCACTATTATTATACTGGCCGGGAAAATTTACCGCGAAAGTCTCGAACACTTGCTTGCCCAAAAATTTAAAGTGGAAATCCCGATGGCTGGTTTAGGAATTGGTAAGCAGCTTCAATATTTAGAAAATGCGGTCAACTAAAGCCTGGGTCGGAAATATACGGATGAAATAATAAATATGAATAACTCAAATATAACTCGGGAAGAGCAATTCGATCAGGGAGATTGGTTTCAAGCCTTAAACCAAATTCCAATCGGAGCTGATGAAATAGCAAAAGCCGGTGATTTAGCCATTTTTGTCGAATCAGACGGTGAGCAAGTTCTGGTTTTAATTCGGGGATCAAAATTTCAACTTTTACGCGAAGTTTTTATCAGTAATTTTGTGAAGGTCGAAAACGGCGAAACCCTGCTCAATGAACAGATCAATGAATTGATCAGAGAAGGTCAAACTCTTGCCGGAGAGATCAATGCCGGGGAAACAGAAATTACCGGCATTAACCTGGCATTTCAGTTAAACGGTCAGCATCCGCCCGAAGTTTTGGAATCAGAAGTTCCCACTTCAACCGACATTCTCACAATTCGGAAAGACCTCATTATCCGAAAAATGGGCGAAGAAATTGCCCGTAAACGAAATTTATTGACTGACCGGATCAACCGTTTAAGTGAAATTCAGAGCGCGATCCGCCGCCTTTTAGCACAGAAATCGGCTTTAGCCGAGATATTGCTCTCATTTACCGACTTTTCTGCAAAACTCAATACGGTTTTAACCACTCTCAATCTCTACCTCGGCACGGGTGAAGAAATCCTCCAATTAAGGCAAGGCAAATGGGCCAAGGAAGGCGTAAAATTAGCCATTCGTCAACTTGTCTGCCGGATGGACGAAGAATCTTTAATTGCCGGTGAAAACGGAGGGATGGATTTCAATGACCTGACCAAATTCGACCAATGGCTTCTCAGCGATGAAAAACATCTCAACCAGATCTTGCCGGAAGAAAAAGGTATTGTTTGTCTGAAACCCCGCCGCAAAGAAAAAAGTTATTCCGATCAACCGATTGTTAATCATTTGGCTAACGAAAAGAATTTTGAGACCTATTTTCTGATCCGTAACGGCGAAAATCTGTTTCGGGTCTGTCCGTCCTGGACAGTCGGAGAAAAACTGTTTCCGAGCCGGCGCGAATTTGAATTGTTGATGATGGAAAAGGAGTGGAATTCTGAAAAAGGTAAATACGAGTATGTCACACTTAAACCCGGTCATTATAAACTTAAAGACAAAGAAAAAGAATTAAGAAAACGCACCATCGGTTATCGTCAAACGCTGACCTTGCTTCAAGGCATCCTCGACCGGACGGGTATTTTCCCCGAACTTCAGCAGCAGGGTGTTAATTTGCTGGATCTGGCAGAGAATTTAAGTGAGGTTAACTATGTTTATGATGCGGATGAATCTTATTTACTTGGCAGGGGGTTGGAATCTTTTCCTCAATTCAGAAAGAATGTCAATTCCCAATTACGAGCGGGAGACCGTTTTATAGGGGTCTTTCCGTGGCGATGGGATGAATATGGACGGTCAGAAAAAGGATTCCGCCCAAACAGTAATGTTGTTTATACGATTGAAAAAGCAGTTGGGAACAAGTTGTATTTTAAGTTTGAACGAGGCGAAGTGTTTCGTGACGACCCGCTCGAAGGTTATGGCTATTATCCTTCCAAGAAACGGGTCACAACTTATATTATGCCCGATGATGATTTTGTTCTGGCTTATGACCTTGTTTCAGTTGACCAATTAGAAGATTTTTTAACTGATCGGGTGGCTCGGCAGGATTACGCCGACCTCATTCCGTTCCTGCAAAAATTAAAGAAATCAAAAGCCGTTGAAGAAGCTCAAGAACTGCCTTTTATTGAACTTTGCGCCGGACGGCTATTATCCGGGGATAACAGTCTTAAACCTGAAGTTTTGCGCCGGAGAATCAGGGAATTGGTCAATTGGTGGAAGTTCAAAACAAAACAAGTTCGGACGATTTCGGTTGATGAATCCAAAGCCTTGCGGATGATCGAAAGCGAATACCGGCAAAGATTTAATAAGGACACAACGGAAAACCAATCGGGTCGGGAACAGGAATTGATTACCGATCAAACCCTGTGGCTCGGGAAAAAAGGCTCAAGTTATTTGCGCTGGATACCGGTAAATGAGGATCACATTTTTATCACCGAAGAAAAGTTCGGGTGGAAAA
>DAORIL010000720.1:0-3387 GCA_035438525.1 Pyrinomonadaceae bacterium | reverse complement strand
CCCCAACTGTCTCCGCCCCCACCGCCGGAAGAACCGCCCCAGGATGAGCCACCACCACCGCCGCCGCCCCAAATCACAATTGGAGATGAATAACCGCTATTTCTACTATTTCCGCCAAATCCACCGCTACGCCAACGATCCCGACCGCCTCCTGAACCGCCGCTTCCGCCGCTTCCACCTCCAAAAATTGAAGAAATAACAATGATAATTACCACTATAACGACAACAATTATGATACAACAGACAACTCCGCTGCTTATTCCCGATTTACTTCCGGCATTTTTTGGAGCAGGAGTTGGTGTTCCGTTTGGAGAAGATTTTCTTTCCTCAATTGTGCGAATATAGGCGTCAATGGTGTCATTTACGCCTTTGGTGTAATCTCCTTGTTTAAATGCCGGAACTAAATATTGGCGCTGTAATTGTCCGGAAATTCCATCGGTTAATTCGTCCTCTAGATCTTTGCTGATCTGGGTAAAATATTTTCTGTCATCAACCGCAATTAGCAATAAAGCACTAGGATTATCATCATCTTTAGATCCGATTTTCCAACCTCTGGCAACTGCAAGTGAGTAATCAAAAATCGGTCGTTCACCTGTCGTTTTAACCGTTACTACAGCAATTTCAACGGAAGGATTGGTTTTTGCTTTGAAATCTCGAAGTTTTTGTTCGATTTGGGCTTGAACCGTATCATCAATGATATTCGCATAATCATTGACCATTCCCGTCGGCGCGGGTAATGGAGAATTATTTATCGAAAACTGATCCGATTGTGCAAAAACAACAAAATACGTCATTAAGACGAAGGTTATTGTTGCAAAAGTTTGACGTAATTTCATATTTATATTCAAACCGACAGAGCAATACGAATAATTTTTGACAAAGGTTCTAACTTTCGAGGGCTGTATGCAAAAGATAATGTAATGCGAAAAATAAAGCAACACCTGCAAAGACCGAAAGCGAAACAATCGGTTTTTTTCCGCCATGGTGATTGACTTCAGGAATTAAATCACTAGCAGCAACATAAAGTGTTACCCCGCTTGCCAAAGGTAAAGCATATTTAACTGAAAATACTAAACTTCCGCTTATTAAAACCCCCAAAAGTGTGGTAAATCCAACTAAAGATGTAGCAATTAAAACCTGTTTTAATCCTTTTCCGGTTGCTAAGATCAATGACGCAATAGTAAATCCCTCGGGAAATTTATGGAGAAATATTGCCAGAAAAACTAATAAACCTGCCTTAAAATCTACCTGTGAAGCAGCTGCAATTGAAACCCCATCAAAGAAAGTATGGATAAGTAACCCACCAATTGCGGTATAAGCAGAAGAAGTTGAAATTATATGTTCTTCACAATGGTGAACTTCCTCACCAAGGTGAATATGGGGCGCAATTGTGTGTTCAAAAAATTGGGTAAGCAAATATCCCCCCAAAAATAAGACCATTGGAACTAAAAAGGCTTCTTCACCTTGAGCTTTCCAGAGGTTAAAAGTTTTCGGCAGTAATTCAACAAAAATCACCGCCAACATAAACCCCGCGCCGAGTGCTAAAACATATTTAAGTAATGATTTATAGCGTGTGGCAACCCCCGTCCAAGTGAGAAACAAACCGCCTAAAATGTTGGCTGAACCCGCTAGAATCCCGAGTAAGAGAAGTTGCAGAAAGGAAATTTCCATAAAATGAAAACTTTATCGTATTGCTGATGGATAAAGCAAAAGGTAAAACTTCAAATGATTATTTTAATTCCTAAATTCAAAGATCAATTGTATTATTTCGTTTCTAATAATTGAACAAACTTTTTAGCCGCGATAGACAGTGTTCGGTCGCTCCGATAAATTACCCCAACCGGTCGAACCCATTCTTTTTCTGCTAATTGAATGATGGCTAACTGCTTATTTTTTTCCTCATCCATGACGCTTAAATGCGGAACGATAGCCAGTCCAAAGCCAACTTCGACTGCTCGTTTTATCGTTTCAATGTTGTCAAATTCAGCAACTTTGCGGACATCTACGCCGTGAACTTTCAAAATTTTGTCAGTGGCCTTTCGGGTTGGAACATCTCTTTCAAAATGGACAAAGTCACGTCCTTTTAACTCTTTAGCCTTAAGTTGCTGACGTTCGGCAAATTCATGGTCGGGCGGACAAATGACAACTAATCTGTCTGAAGGCATCTGAACAATTGTCAATCCGCGTCGTGGCTCTGGAAAGGCTAAAACACCAAGCTCAACCACACCGCCCAAAACATCACGAACCACACGGGTTGTGCGTGAATATTCCAAATCAATCTTGGCATTTGGAAATTTGGTCATAAATTCGCGCACTTTAGCCGGAAGTTCGTGTAGACCAACACTATAGACTGTCGCAACTTTAACGGTCCCGCTGATAGTTCCAATGAGGCTCCGCATACTTTCCTGCAGATTATCGAAACTTACCAAAACATTTTTGCACTCACGATAAAAAACTTCACCAGCCGGAGTCAGGCGAACCTCACGCCGTCCGCGCACACGCTCCAACAAACGGCGTTGGAATTTTTCTTCGAGCGTGCGGATTTGCTGGCTTACGGCGGATTGAGTCACAAAATTGCGCTCAGCAGCTAATGAAAAACTTTGAGTATCAACTAGATCGCAAAATACTTTTAAGGTTTCTATATGCATAGTTTTTTGGGTAAAAGCCTTAAGGTCGGATGCCGAAAGTCAATCATAGAATAGACAATTGGGCTTTGACTTTGGACCTTATGACATTTATCTATTTAATTATAAGTTTTTCTTTTAAGTTTTAGCAAGGGAATTCATTTTATCTAATTAGCAAGGTCAATAAAAATAATTTAACTTATTAAATTGCTGATTTATTAGTTTGAAATTAAAATACATCTTGAAGTATTTCAAAAAAACAAACTAAATTGCAAAATTGTTATGTCAATGAATTTTAGCAATAACTTTCTGTTGAGGAAGTTACACCAAATTACCGGCATTGTTCCGCTTGGATTATTCTTTGCGGTTCATATGTTTACCAATGCCAAAGCGATGAACGGGTCCGAGGTTTTCAACGACGCGGTGGGCGATATTCATCATCTTCCCTTTTTATTATTTATCGAAGTTTTCGGGATCTTTCTACCACTCCTGTATCATTCGGTTTACGGAATTATGATTTCGGCCGAAGCAAAAAACAACATTGGAAATTATAACTATGGGAGAAATTGGTTGTATCTTTTTCAAAGAATTACTGGTGGGTTCCTCTTTCTCTTTTTATTATTTCATTTGCTGCATTTTCGCTGGGGATTTTTCGGAACATTCGGTTTAACTAAAATCGCAGTGGCCGGAAATGCCGACAAAGCCTATACAATTGTTTCGGCTGATTTCAAGGTTTTGTGGGTTTTAATCCTTTACATCATTG
>DAORIL010000719.1:1258-3388 GCA_035438525.1 Pyrinomonadaceae bacterium | reverse complement strand
AATTCCTGCCATGCGCGGCTCTTTTCGCTCGCGTAGATTTGGTTCGATTTTGAAAGAAGCTGAAGATTTAGCGAAACAAGGTGTGAAAGAAGTTGTTCTGATTGCCCAAGATTCTTCGCGCTTTGGTGAAGATTTAGGCGAAGTTGATGCGCTGGCAAAATTGATTCGCGCACTTGGCAAAATCAAAGATTTAGAATGGATTCGCGTGATGTATGCGTATCCTACGCACATTTCTGATGCTTTTCTCGAAGCGATTGCCGAAACTCCAAAAGCCGTAAAATATCTCGATATGCCTCTCCAACACGGTTCGCGCAAGATGTTAAAAGCGATGAAACGCGGCGGAACTCGTGAAAGTTTGGAAAAACTTATTAAACGAGTGCGCGAAAAAGTTCCAGGAATTGCGATTCGGACGACTTTTATTGTTGGTTTTCCGGGCGAAACCGAAGAAGATTTTGCGGAACTAATGGCTTTTGTCCAAAATTGCGAATTCGATAATGTCGGCGTTTTCACTTATTCGGATGAAGAGGGAACTCCGGCTTTTGAAATTGAGCCGAAAGTTGATGCCAAAACGATGAAATCGCGCCGCTCCCGTTTGATGAAAGAACAAGCTAAAATCAGCAAACGCAAGAATAAAGCGAAAATCGGCAAAACTTTTCCGGTGATGTTTGAAGGCGTTTCGCAAGAATCCGATTTACTTTTCCAAGGACGTTTAGAAGGTCAAGCGCAAGAAATCGACGGCTATATTTTAATAAATGATATGCCCGATAATTTTGAACCGAAAGTTGGCGAAATCTATAATGTTCAAATTACTGAAGCTCACGAATACGATTTGATTGGGGCGATTGTCTAATCGCTCCTTTTCTCAAACATCCTTTTCTCACAATTTGCAATTCATTAATATTAAGATAGTATTTATGAATTGCCACCTGCTTTAGCTGGTGGAAAAGTTTAAAAACAAACAACAGGCTTTAGCCAAATTCAAATAAATCCAGCCCCCTCTTTGCTTTAGCCTCATAAAAAACAATGCCATATATCAAGGTTTGGATTCATTTCGTTTGGTCAACCAAAGATCGAAAACCGTTTTTAGTAGATGAAATTCGCCAAAAAGTCTTTCAACATATTCGGGAAAATGCTAGAGAAAAAGATATTTTTATTGATTTTCTCAATGGTTACAGAGAACATATTCATTGCCTTATCTCGCTTGGGTCAGAGCAAACTATCAAACAAATAATGCAACTAATAAAAGGCGAGTCTTCATTTTGGATAAATAAAAATAACCTTTGCAAACAAAAGTTTGAATGGCAAAATGATTATTTTGCAGTCTCAGTTAGTGAATCAGCGGTTGATAAAGTCAGAAACTACATTGCCAACCAAGAGGAACATCACAAAAAGAAAAGTTTTGCGGATGAATTTGATAATTTCTTACGAAAAGCAGGGTTTCAGAGATTTATGGATTAGGCTAAAGCATTAAGGAAAGTTATTTTATTCGGTTTTGGCTAAAGCCGATTGTATTTTATTTTGGTGTCCACCGACTAAAGTTCGGTGGCAATTCATAAAAATCTCTGCCTGATGCAACCTTATCTTATTTTGAAACACCAAAATTATCAGTAAATCTTGGTTAAATCTAACGCAATATGTCAAATTTAGTAATTTTCTCGGAAAAGATTCTAATTCGTTTGTTGAGTTTTTCTCTTACTTTCTGTCTGAGTTTGATTGCTTTTTTGCCATCTCTAAATGTTCCTAGTGAGCCAAAATTTCGACAATTAAAAGTAGAAATTGTAAAACCCCAATCAAATGAAAAATGTGAGAGTCCAAATCCTTTAACTCTTGTAGTTGAGTTAAATAAAGGACAAAATATAAGATTAAACAGAGAGGAGTTTGGAAAATTAGAAGACACAACAAATTTAGAAAAAAAATTAGCAGAAGTCTTTAAGAATAGAGAAATCAACGGAGTTTTTAATGATACTGAGGCTGAAATTGAAAAATCGGTAGTAGTTCGCCCAGACAAAACAATCACCTATGGAGAAGTAGTTAAGTTAATTGATTCTCTTAATAAAATAAAAGCAGACATAATTTGGAGAAGTAGTTAAGTTAATTGATTCTCTTAATAAAATAAAAGCAGACATAATT
>DAORIL010000719.1:0-1158 GCA_035438525.1 Pyrinomonadaceae bacterium | reverse complement strand
TGGAGAAGTAGTTAAGTTAATTGATTCTCTTAATAAAATAAAAGCAGACATAATTATTGACCCAAATCTTGAATATCACTATTGCAGGGGCAGTCATTGTAAATGTAATAGATTTCGACTAGACAGATCATCATATTAAAATATTTCTTAAACACTCTCCCCACAAGCAAACGCGGAAGACCAAGCCCATTGAAAATTGTAGCCGCCGAGCCAGCCCGTCACATCAATAACTTCACCGATAAAATATAAACCTTTAACTTGTTTACTTTCCATTGTTTGCGAAGAAAGTTCATTAGTATCAACTCCGCCAAGAGTTACTTCGGCTTTGTGATAGCCTTCGGTTTCATTAAACAAAACTTGCCAATTATTCAAACTTTCGGCGATCTTTTCGCGCTCCTTTTTACTAATTTGATTGAGTGGTTTATGATTCTGGACAAAACTTTCGGCAAAGCGGTTCGGCAAATATTTACCTAAAAAATTATCCAAATTTTGTTTGTTCTGCTGATTACTTTCCAAAATTTCAAGGGCATCATTTTCGGGTAATAAATCAATCGAGATCGGTTTTTCTTTCTGCCAGTAATTTGAAATTTGCAAAATCGCTGGACCTGACAAACCTCGATGAGTGAATAAAATATTTTCCCGAAACTCGCGTTTTCCGCTTTTGACAATGGAATTAATCGAAACCCCGGCGAGCTTGCTAAAATTTTGTCCACTAAAAATAAGCGGAACTAATGACGGACGAGTTTCGACGATTTTTAGTCCGAATTGACGGGCGATTTTATAACCGAAATCAGTTGCCCCAATTTTGGGAAACGAAAGTCCGCCCGTGGCAATTACCAAACTTTCACTTTCAAAAATGCCTTGATTAGTTTCAATTTTGAATTTTTCATCTTTAGAAACTGTTGCTACTGCACAGTTTATGCGAATTTCTACTTTTGCTTTTTCGCACTCAATCAAAAGCATTTCTACGATTTGGCGCGATGATTCTTTGCAAAAAAGCTGTCCGAGTGTCTTTTCGTAAAATTGAATTTTGTGGCTTTTGACGAGTTCAATAAAATCTTGCGGTGTATAACGGGCGAGTGCGGATTTACAAAAATGCGGATTTTTTGAGATGAAATTAATAGCCGAAACCTCTCGATTTGTGAAATTACACCGCCC
>DAORIL010000718.1:0-3388 GCA_035438525.1 Pyrinomonadaceae bacterium | reverse complement strand
GTGCCGACCCGACCTGATCCGCGAGTTTATCCGCATAGTTTTTTATGCGACATCTACCGCGAGCTAAACGACATCGAAAATGCCAAAATTCATCTTGACGAAGCCTTGACACTCATCCAGCAAACAGGTCGTGAAAGCTATATTTTATTGATCCCCGAAAACTTGAAAAGTCTGGCTTTTATGCTGGAGATGGTCGGAGAGTCAAAGAAAGCCAAGGAATTGATCGAAAGCGGATTGAACCGGATGCAAAAATACAAAAGCGATATTTTTGCCCGACAACTAAAGGCTTTGAGCGTTCTCATTGAGCTCAGACGTGGTGATATTTCTAATGCCAATAGTTGGGCGGAATCCTCTGGTCTCAGTTCAGAGGATCAACCAACCTATCAGAACGAATTAGAACTTTTAACTTTTGCCCGCTGGCTGATGGCAACAGATAAAGCCGAACAATCCTTGCCATTGCTTGGACGTTTACAACATTTAGCCGAAGCTGATTCACGTCAGCGAAACGCTGTTGAAGTGATGATCCTGCAAGCTTTAGCTCATCAGTCGATCGGTGATGAAGCCAAAGGGATCGAGACTCTTGAAGCAGTTTTAATGTTGACCGAACCTCAATCTTATATTCGCAGTTTTCTTGACGAAGGCGAACCACTGGCAAAACTTCTGCTCCAGGCTCTCAAACAAAACGGCAGACAATGGGAAACCGAAAAGCCCGAACTGCTCCGTTATGTGATCAAACTCAATGAAGCTTTTGGTAATACTGCTCCAACACCGAAAATACCAAAATCGCAAGCTGAAAACGACAACCTGCCGTGGTGGTATGTCAATGATCCTTTAAGTGAACGCGAGTTAGAAGTTATGCAGCTCGTGTCGCAAGGTCTTTCCAATCAACAGATCGGGGACAAACTATTTATTTCAGCCGGAACAGTCAAACGGCATATCAGCAATATTTACCAAAAACTTGATGTTCACAGCCGCGTTCAGGCAATCGAGCTCGCCCGTAAATTTAGGTTAATTTAACTCCCACCGAACAAAACGAAAATAGTGGCAGTCAGAAAATTCAAAAATATTCCTGACCGCCTCGTTTAAAATGAACCTCAAAGTATTTAGTTTTCGTTTTAGCTACATCTCACCCCCTTTTCTTTGAATCCTTGACAAATTGTTGGACAAGTTTTTCAACTGATTTATTTATTTTCTTATCTAGGTCTTTCAATTCGACTGCTCCCGAAGCCCGTCCACGCCAGATAAGCTGTTTTGTTGCCGGGTCAATAATATCAACGATTAAGGTTCCTTCTGTATATTGATCCACACTTATATCACGTCTTCCGAACCAACGCGGAGCACTATAATCGGTGAAATTGAATTTGTTTTTGGTCGTCACATAATATGCCACGGCAAAATCCGGCTTTGTATCGTTTTCCAACTTAAATCCGCTGATATTCAATTTTGATTCAAGTGCGTCTTTGATCCGCTCATTATTCAGCGAATCTTGTGCTAACGGATCGTTTGGACTTCGCTTTTGGATAGCAAAATTGAATGTTTTTAGTTTCGATAAGTTGAAAGACCTGTCGAAATCACTCTGCACCGATTGTGCCTGAGCCGCAATAGCGAACAAACACAACATTAAATTCATAACACCTAAAACTTTAAATATTTTCATAATTACCTTCCTTTATTTTTTTTATTTATTAATTTCACGAACGGAAAAAACCGTCCGATTTGTTAAAAATCACATCGCCCTCATCTAAACTGAAAGCTCTCTGATTTGACCCAAGCGTAAACCTTTTACGCCATATTCCTCACAAGGCTGAAACGTGCTCAAGAGAATTTACTTTTTCTGAAACAGACCTCATGCAAAATGCGATACCAATCCAAACCTGTGCTGCACTGATAATTCCCAATGCGACAAGTCCTACAACACGAGAAGGAATTAGTCCTCTCGTAGCTAACAGTCCGCCAAACACTGCAATTACAATTGCAATTAAATGGAGGCGAAAATTCCAAGGCGACACGAGGCGATTCTTAGAAAATATCCAGGAAAGTCCCCCGCCACCAAGAAAGAAACACAAAATCAAAGGAGCCAATAAAATCAAGCCTGGTCCCTGCATAAATTCCATAACGCTAATTAACTTTTCTATCTCAAGTCCCGGTGCAGTCATAGCAAATGCAAGTAGATGTAAAACCGCATCGGCAGCAGAACCCATTGCTCCAACTATTAATAGTCCTGACCATCGTTGCACTGTCGGAAAACTACTACGGTTTACATCCAAAACAACTCCGAGCAGAGCAGGAACATAAAGAACAGCCGAGATCAGTTGGATAACAACGGAAACCATAACCAATGAACGTTGGGTAGAGACAAGGGTAAAAATTTGCCTTGCGTCCGTTACGCCAACCCCCGGCATCATCAGCCATGCGAGCCAAAAAAGCACAGCCGCTGAAATTAGCAATAATCCAGTCTTTTGCATTTTTTTACCTCCTTTACATGGCTCTCATATAAGCTGAAAGCTCAATGATTTGACCCGAGCGTAGAACTTTTACGCTGTATTTTTCACCGGGTTGAAGTTTTCCTAATGCTGTTTGCATTTCGGAAAGCGAACTCCAATCCGCGACCACTTTAATTCCTGCGACTTCCAAAATAATGTCGCCGCCGATAATTAATTCTTCACCTCCAATATTTGCTCGAACAGTTCCCGCCTGAATTCGCAAATCCGAAGCAGGAGAGTTTTCCGCCGCCCGCAAAACAAGTAATCCGGCGGCTTGCGGAAGATTAAAAACTTTTGCCAGATCATCGCTCAACATATAAGAATCAATGCCTGTCCAGAATGACTTACTGTCGAAAAGCAGTTTTCGGGCGACGTTTGATGTGACAGCAAAACCAAGTCCTTCAAAACCACCCGAACGGGAGACAATTCGACTGACGATGCCGACAACTTCGCCGTCAGTATTGAACATCGGTCCGCCGGAATTTCCTTGATTGATAGCCGCATCGGTTTGAAAAATTTCGATCTTTGATAAACTTCCGAGGGTTTCATCAGAAACGTGCTTTCCGCTAACGTGACCGACAGTTAAACTGTGGCTCAAACCGTAGGGGGCACCGATAATAAATATGTCGTCGCCAACCTGCATTTTGTCTGAATCTCCCAACTTGGCAGGAACCATATTTGCCGGGAAAGATTCCAATTGGAGCAGTGCCACATCAGCCAACGGATAAGATGCCATGACATGTGCCGCAGCCCGAGTGCCGTCAATGAACTCAACTGAAACATAATCCGCTGCCTGAACTACATGTGCCGCAGTCAGAATTTTGCCGTCACTCGATACAAGGACACCCGAACCCAGCCCCGGCAAACTAACCAATCCGGCTTGTGAAACCGAAGGGATTTTCTTT
>DAORIL010000717.1:0-3390 GCA_035438525.1 Pyrinomonadaceae bacterium | reverse complement strand
TCAAAACATAGCGCGAAGAATCAACATCTACCCCGTCTGTGCTGGGTCCGCCATTATCGGAGATTTTTATCCCATCAACCGTAACATATTCTGAATAAAGAATTTGCACTGTCCAAAAGCCTGAGCGCTTTAAACTAACATTTTCAACGGTCACATCTTTTGAATTGGAAACCAACATCAAACGAACTCGTTCAGCATCATAATCTGAAGCCCAACGCAAACCTTTGGGTTCATATTCTTTTCGCAGATCCCAATATTTGTCCCACCACTTTTTACCGTTCCCATCAATTGTTCCCTTACCAGAAATTTTAACATTTTGAGCATTTTCAACATTTATCATTGCCGAAAGCCATTCCATTTCAATTCCGGCGATCCGGGTCGGTTTACGCGGATATTCGCTTTCGTCTTGACTGGCAATCAGGGTCACACCTTCACTAACTTGCAAATTAACATTGCTTTTCAAAAATAGTGCGCCGGTCAAATAAGTTCCGTTATCAAAAGTAACTACACCGCTTTTTTTTGAGGCTTCATCAATGGCTTTTTGGATGGCTTTGGTTGAATTTGTAACACTGTCACCTTTTGCGCCAAAAGCATTTGCAGAAAAGATTTTGCCTTTTTTGGGAATTTTTCGTGCGCCGGTTTTTGTCGTCCAGGCAGGTAAATCCGCTTCAAATGAGGACTTTTTAGTTTGGGCGAAACTGTCCGTTGAAAATAAAATTGTTAAAATTAAAACTGCAATTTTCATTTTTTCACCGAAAATTTATAAATTGTGGTCTGTCGATAAGTTTGACCTTTTTTCAATACTGGTGAAGGAAAATTTGGTTTGTTAGGTGAATCCGGATAGACCTGAGCTTCTAAACAAAGGGCACCGCGATAAATAAATGGATTAGTTAAAAAATTTCCTGCGTAAAACTGTAAGCCTTTTTCTGTTGTCCAGACTTCCATTAGTCGTCCGCTGTTTTGTTCAAAAACCTTGGCAGCTAAACTTAATTCTTTACCTTTTTTGTTCAAAACCCAATTATGATCATAACCAGTTCCAAAAATTAGTTGCTCTTCCTTTTCGTCAATTCGTTTTCCGATTTCAGTTAAACTGTTGAAATCAAACGGAGTTCCCTTAACATTGCGCAATTCTCCGGTGGGGATTGCCGCTTTATCCGTCGGGGTAAATTTATCGGAATTGATTTGCAATTGATGGTTTAAAATATCGCCCTTTCCTGCCAAATTGAAATAAGAATGTTGGGTTAAGTTAATAATTGTGTCATTGTCCGTTGTGGCAAAATAATCAACTTTTAATTCGTTAGTTTCCGTTAAACTATAAATTACCTTGATGGTCAGATTACCAGGAAAGCCCTCTTCACCATCTTTGCTAATATAAGTTAATTCAACGTTTGCACCATTTTTATCCACAAAACCACGTCCGGTCCAAACAACTTTTTGATAGCCTTTAGGACCACCGTGTAAACTATTTTCACCGTTATTTTTAGCTAATTGATAGGTTTTACCGTTAAGCGAAAATTGTCCTTTGGCAATCCGATTGGCATAACGTCCAACTAAAGCACCGATATAAAATCCATCATTTTCATAACCGGATAAAGAATCATAACCAAGCACCACATTGTTGAAAACTCCTGTTTTATCTGGCATTTTCAGCGAAGTAATTATTCCTCCATAGGTAATTATTCTTGCTTCGGCTCTATTGGAATTGGTCAAAGTAAATTGTTCAACTGATTTTCCATCAGCCGTTTTACCATAAAAATCTTTTTTGATTTTAGGCTTTGCTTCAATTGGTAACAAAGTAATCATTGTAATTATTGAAATCACTAAAGTTAATCGAACTAATCTCATAGATTCTCCTTTTACGAATTTAGAAAAGGGGCTTTATTTATTTAGATTTTTATTTTGCAGTTAAGCGGTTAACAAATTGATTTCGTTACAATATCATAGAAAATCAAAACTTCCAAGAATTTTTTGATTCAAACCAAGAATGTAAAGAAGTAAAACTTAATTTATTGTGATTTTTTAAATCCAAACTTTAACGGACAAAAAATTAGGTTTTAGACAGTTTTAAAATTAAAATGAAGTAAGGTTTTAAAAATTATTGATTAGTGGTCAGACCAATTGGCCTCGACTTATGTTACAAAGATCGAAAATTGATTTAATTCGTCCAGTAAAGTTTATTTTTTCTTTGGCGGAGCTGTTGATTCTCTGATAATTAAATAGGTTGGGATTTTAATCTCCATCCCCTGCTGATGTGGAATTTTAATGGTTGTGACCAGCGCTTCAATGGCTCTTCTTCCAATTTCAACTCTTGGAGAACAAACAGTAGTCAAGGGCGGATCAGCCAAAGAGGCAAATGCGATGTCATCAAACCCAACTATTGAAATGTCTTGAGGAATCTTAATTCCATTTGATTTTAACTCCTGCATTGCACCAAGCGCCATCATATCGTTGGCCACTACAATTGCAGTTGGTAATTCATCTAAGTTCAGAATTTCGTTTGCCGCAGATCTACCACTTTCAAATCTGAAATCACCCTCAAATATTAAGGTTTCTTTGTTTTGGGGTAAATAACGGTTAATTGCTTCAATAAAAGCATCGCGTCGGATGACACCTGACCTAATTCGACTGGATCCGGAAATATGGGCAATTCTTTTATGTCCGAGGGAAACTAAATGTCTAACTGCTTCGTCAATTCCGGCTGAATAATCAAGCACAATATTGCTCATGTATTCGCTGACAATTCCCAGATCGTTAAATACCACCCGAACTTCTTTTCTGGCTAATTCATCTATTAAAGCAGGCTCAAGTTCAGCAGTCATTAAAGCAACTCCAGCAACCTTTAATTCAATCAATCGACGGACATAATCCGCAGCTCTTCCGGCATCGTAATTTGTATTAAAAAGCATAATGTTGAACCCTTGTTCAAAGGCTTCCGCTTCAATGCTTTTAACTAACTCAGGAAAGAAAGGATTAGAAATATCAGAGATCAACAGCCCAATAATATTGCTTCGACCAGATGCAAGTGTGCGTGCATGAGCATTAGGGTAAAAATTCAATTTTTCGATGGCATTCAAAACCTTGTGACGCGTTTCCTCTGTCACAAATTTTGTTTGGTTAATTACGTGCGAAACCGTTGCAGTTGAGACCCCTGCTTCCAGTGCTACATCCTTTATTCTCATACTTTTTTTTCAGTCAATTTAAATCCCAGTAAACCGCTTAAATTATTTGTTTCATTATTAAACCATTTTAGGATTAACTTGCAAATGATTTTATCGTTTTGTATCGGTTTTCTAAAAAAAGAGCTAAAAATATTTTTTCTTCTAATTGTTGTAAATAAAAGTTTACTTATTTTTGACATCAATAAAGTTAATCGCTCCGATTATTTTTTTT
>DAORIL010000716.1:0-3394 GCA_035438525.1 Pyrinomonadaceae bacterium | reverse complement strand
ACCACCGCCGGTTAAAATAATACCTCGGTCAAAAATATCAGCTGCAACTTCGGGGCGAAGTTCAGTCAGTGCATCTGTCACCAGATTAGCAATCCGACGAACAATTCCCTCGACCACGGGATAAATTTCTCCGGCTGTAATTTCAACTGCACCGGGACTTCCGGTTTGCACATCCCGTCCTCGAATCATCACGGACTTTCCTAGATCTTCGGGAACTGTTGCCTGGGCAAATGTAGTTTTTAAAGTTTCGGTAGTTTCATCACCGATTTGCAAACCGCGATGACGGCGAACGTGCGTCGCTAGTGCGGCATTGATGTCATTGATTCCGATTCTTTCTGAGCGCGAAGAAATAATATTTCCTTTGGCAACGATTGCAATATTGGTTGTGCTGGCACCAATGTCAATAACTGCCGAAGCTCTTTTATCACGAGGACTGACACCTGCGCCAAAAGCGGCAGCAATTCCCTCTTCCAACATATTGACTTTACCGATATGTGCTTCTTCGGCAGCGTGTAGCAAGGCTCTTTGCTCAACGTGCGTCACATCTGAAAGCATACTCATTACAGCTTGGAGAGAGACTTGCGAACCACCTGTTTTAGCTTTTTTGACAAAATACGCAAGCATTTTTTTGGTGCGTTCAAAGTCTGCCACAACTCCGCCACTCAAAGGCGCAACAATAACCACATCACGAGCCTCACGTCCGAGCATATCGTAGGCTTCCTGTCCGTAAGCGACTACCTCGTCCGTTAATTCATTGACTGCAACCAAAGTCGGTTCATCCAACACCACATCGCGTCCTTTGACCGCAATAATAGTATTGGCAGTTCCCATATCAATTGCCATCGAATCTGTAACTAAATTTCTAAGCGATGAAATTCCCATCATAGAGGCTATACTTCCTAAGATAGACATAATAATACGAATTTTCTAATTTTGGGAGAAAATTTCGATTTATTATTCTCTCATATTAACCTAAATCCATTTTACCTCAAAAAGGGATACAGGTTGCAAGCGATTTTTTACCGTCAGAGGTTCTTTTGCCTCCAACGGAAAAATATTTTCGCATAGTTTTGCAGTCGCGTCACTAATTAAAATTTGCCCCGGATGAGCATTTGATTCGAGCCGCGCCGCTAAATTAACAGTGTCACCTATCGCCGTATATTCGGAACGCTTGTCCGAACCAATGTAACCAACCGTTGCTTCACCCGTATGCAAGCCAATTCCGATTTGAACAGTTGGAAAATTCTCTTCTCTTAATTCTTTGTTCAAATGTAATAGTCTTTTTTGCATTGCAACCGCCGTTTTCAAAGCATTTTTAGGATCATCCGGCGTAGCCGTCGGTGCCCCAAAAATTGCCATCAATCCATCACCAATATATTTATCAAGAGTTCCGCCAAACTCAAAAATTATTTCCGTCATTGCCGAAAAATAACGATTTAACAATCGAACCATTTTTTCGGGATTTTCGTGTTCCGAAAGCGAAGTAAATCCGCGAATATCCGCAAAGAGAACGGTAATAGTTTGGTTTATTCCGCCAAGTCTAAACGAATCTGGTTTTTCAAGCAACTGTTTGACAACATATTCCGGCATAAACCGGCTATAATTTGCCCGCGCAATTTCTTCTCGCGCCAAACGCTTATGCGCTTTGATAGTTTCAACCGTAACTGCTGTTTGCGCCGCAACTGCCGAAATGAGTTCCAAATCTTCTTGGCTAAAGGTCGCAAAAGGGTCGAGTCTGTCGGCATATACTACCCCGTGAACATTAGATTCAGTTATCAAAGGTGCACAGATGGTCGAGCGAACTCCCTGCAAAACAATAGATTCCGAACCGGAAAATTGGGCATCGCTTTTGGCATCTTGCGAAAGCAGCGCAACTTTTTCACGCATTACTTTTTGGGTAATCGTCCGCGAAATTGTCAACTTTTCGGTCAAAGCCTCCAAATGCTCATCTCTGGCTCTGACCGCAATCGGCTGCAAGCTGAAATCAAGAATTTTGCCGTCAATCGTCTCATCTGCCAGCAATGCAACCACTCTTTCGGCAGGCGTTCCGCGAAAAATCAAATCGGTCGCCTTTTCAAATATTTCTTTTAAGTCAAACACTGTGCCAAGGGTTTTACTCATTTCGTAAAGTAGTTCTAAAATCTGTGCTTTACGACGTAATTCCTTGATTTCTTCGGGTGAGACAAAGTTCGATTCCATTGAAATATTTGAATGTTTTCCAATAATTTCACTAGCTGAGATGAGCATTTGAGTATGTCCGAGCGGTTGGTCTTCAAAATTAATATGCTCCGGGGTGGTTGGGTGCAACTCGGTGACGGAATCCAATTTCTGAACTATTTCGACCTCTAATTTACTTCCGCCAATCGTAATTAGGTCATAATTCTCTAATAGTTTTTCTAAAAAAGGCGTGCCATTGATAAAAACCTTGTTGATGCTTCGTTTGAGTTCTGAGCCGACAAAATAACCATCAATCAAGGTAAAACCCGTTTCATTGGTGCGGATATGGGCGTGATGCCGGGAAACGCGTTGGTCATTGAGGACAATATCATTATCTTTGGCTCGACCAATGGTATAGACAGTATTCGGGTGCAAGGTCATTTCCCAAAATTTGCCTGTTACTTCTGTGATTTTAAGATTTACATCCACAACTTTATTGTTTGAAACTGTGATATTCTACTAGAAAAATGTTGAAATGTGAAAAAGTCTGAAAAGGAAATTTTTCTTGAGGTTTTACTTTTCACTTTTCACTTTTCACTTTTCACTTTCAATATGATTTATTTCGATAACAACGCGACAACTCAGATTGCACCCGAAGTTTTTGCGGCAATGAAGCCATATTTAACCGATTTTTATGGTAATCCGTCATCGGCTTATACCTTTGGACGCGATACCAGACAAATAGTTGAAAAATCTCGCGCAGAGGTTGCCAATTTAATTGGTGCAAAAGATACAAAAGAGATAATTTTTACTTCTTGCGGAACAGAGAGCGATAATTGGGCAATTTTTGGCGCACTCGAAGCCAATCCAAATAATAAACATATCATTACCACAAAAGTCGAACATGAAGCCATTCGGAAAGTCTGTGAAAAATTAGAAACCAAAGGTTATGCTGTTACTTGGCTGGAAGTGGATGAAAACGGCTTTTTAGATTTGGACGAATTAAAAAGATCTTTGCGCCCCGATACCGCAATAGTTTCGGTAATGTTAGCGAACAATGAAACCGGTATTTTGTTTCCGGTCAAAGAGATAGCCGAAATTATCAAAGCAAATTCCGATGCCTTGTTCCACGTTGACGGAGTAAATGCAGTCGGCAAAATTCCGATAAACCTCAAAGAGACTGCAATAGATTTATTTTCATTGTCAGGGCATAAATTCTACGCACCGAAAGGCATTG
>DAORIL010000715.1:0-3399 GCA_035438525.1 Pyrinomonadaceae bacterium | reverse complement strand
CCAGTTGGTTTAATGCTTCATTCATTAATCGTGGAACTGCTGATGGAGTCAAACTTTATATGCCGGTGGTCAGCAATGGCGGGTTAATCGGTCGGATCACTGCTGTCAGTCCTTTAAGCTCGCAAGTTACGATGATTACCGATGAACGAGGCGGCGTTGGTGCAATTATTGGTGAACTTGGAACTTCAAATGCACTTGGAGTAGTCAGCGGAATCAAAGATAAAGGCATTTTAGAAATGCGTTATGTGCCGGGCAGCGTTGAAGTTAAAGAAGGTGATGAAGTTTTTACCAGCGGACAGGATGGAATCTATCCGGCAGGTTTGAAGTTAGGTGAAGTGGTCGAAGTTCGTTCAGGTTCGGCTACTGTTTCACACACTATTTTTATTAAGCCGAGTTCAAATATCAGTTCGATGCAAGAGGTTGCAGTTTTGCTCTACGAAGCGCCGCCCCGACCAAAATTTGAACAATCAGTGCCGAATGCTGTGAAACCGGAAAAAGATAAGGGTAAGAAACCGTAATTTTTTAACTGTTAAATGGAACAAGTCAAGGTAATAGTCGCATTAATTATCGCCATTTTACTTCAATGGTCGCTCCGCAACGTCGCGGAACCATTTACCTATATTGATTTTCCTCTCATTATCGTTGTTTACGCCGCACTCCAAAGAAATTCGATCCGCGCATTGCTCTTCGGCGCAATTGCCGGAATTGCCATGGATTCTCTAAGCGGTGGTCTTTTAGGAGCCAACGGATTCTCTAAAACATTGGTTGCGTATGTTGTTTCGGAAATCGCCCGAAGGGTATATTTAGACAACCTTTTACTGAGAATTCCCGTCATAGCAGGTGCTTGTTTACTGGATGATTTTGTCTATTACGGAATGCACCGCTTGCTTGGGCAACACTTGAACGCTCCTTTTGTTGAAACGATAGCTTATACATTAGTCGGAACAACCATTGCCGGAACCATTTCTTTCTTTATTTTAGAAGGATTTTTCTCTGAAAATTCAAAAACAAAAAGACGCGAATTCTTTGCCCGTCGCCAAACACGCCGCCGCAATCCGATTCGCTTAGGCAGAAGGGGTTAAAAAGTAAAAAGGCACCAGTAAAAAATGCCGTTTTGCTTAATAACATTTGATTTGAAAACTTGGCACTTAGTTTTATATGAAGTTAGACGACCTGTCGCAAAATTTACCTATCCGAATTGGAACCATCCAAATCATCGGCTTTGTTCTCTTATCAGTTCTCGGAGCGCGTCTTTATCACCTTCAAATCAATAAAGGCGACTATTATGCAGATAGAGCTACCAATCAAAGAATTCGGTATGTTCCGATCCCTGCCCCGCGCGGAGCAATTTTTGACCGTAATGGCAAGTTATTGGTTGATTCCCGCTCAACTTACAACATTGTGCTTTCGCACGAACCAATTAAAACTATCAATCCGGTTGATCGTCTCGAAGATTATGCAGAAGGGTTGCAGCTTGACCACAATTATTTACTGGAACGGCTCAATATCATCAGGAAACGACCTGAATTTGAGACAATGGTTCTCAAAGAAAACGCGAGTCAGCAGGATATTGTCTGGGTCGAGTCGCACGAACTCGAATTTCCTGAACTGCGGGTTGAGCTTCAACCGCAACGGAACTATCCGCTTGGAAAAACTCTGGCACACGTTTTAGGCTACGTTGGCGAAATCAGTCCAAAACAATTAGAAAAAACTGAGTATCAGGAAAAAGGTTTTCACGCCGGAGATATAATCGGAAAAGGCGGACTGGAACAGTATTACGACGATTATCTACGAGGAAAAGAAGGTTATCGAAAAGTTTTAGTTGATAGTCGCGGACGCGTTCAGGAAGAACTTGAAAAAGTTCCGCCACAAGCCGGACAGGATTTAATTTCAACCATTGATCTTGACCTCCAGCTGGCAGCCGAAGAACAATTAGCTAAATCAAGCACAAAACGAGGAGTAGTAATTGCAATGGATCCGAACAACGGTGAAATTCTGGCAATGGCATCCGCTCCCTCTTTTGATCCGAATATTTTTGTTAAAGAAAGCACAACCCGCGAAGGACGTAGTCAAATTGCTAAATATTGGCAAGATGAACAACGTCCGTTGCTAAATCGAGCAATTCAAGGTCGTTATCACGCCGGTTCAACCTTCAAGGTTCCCGAATCTATCGCCGGACTTCAGCAAGGTATCATTACAGTTAAAGATTCTCATGTAACCTGTGGAGGGGGAATAACCATCGGTAATAAATTTACCCGTTGTATGGGAAGTCACGGTGCGCCTCCACTTGATCTGGCAATTACCAAATCCTGCGACGGATATTATTATCATCTGGCTTTGAAAATGGGAATTGATAAGTTGACCAAAATGTATGAGGAATTCGACTTTGACAAACTTTCCGGGATTGATCTGCCAAATGAAAAAACGCCCCGGACACCTAAATACTGGAGACCATACATCGAAAAAACTGAAGGTAAATGGAGCGACATTAGAACGGTTTATGCTTCGATCGGACAAGATACCGTTGAAGTAACACCTATTTCAATGATTCGTGCCCTTTCGGTTGTTGGCGTGCAAGGTCGAATGTATATTCCGCATTTCTTAAAGGAGTTTAAGGAAATCGGGGCGGTTGGAGATGCCGGAACCAGCACCTACAGCCCGGAAAGACCAAAAGTATTATTTGACCATCCCGAACCCAAAATTATTGAAATGACCCCTGAACAAAATGCTTTGGTCCTCAAAGGAATGTGGGGCGTAGTTAATAATGGCGGAACGGCGGCATCGGTCAGGATGTCAAATTGGGAAATAGCCGGGAAAACGGGAACTGCCCAAAACTCATCGTTGGGTTCAGGCGGAGCAAAAGACCACGCCTGGTTTATCAGCTTTGCCCCGGCATACAAACCGGAAATTGCAGTTATGGCATTAATTGAAAATTCAGGGTTCGGAGCCGCCAATGCCGGTCCGGCAGTAAAAGGTGTTTACGAAGCATATTTAGCCAAGCGACAATCGCCGGCAACAGACAATCAACAAATAGCGGCAAAATAATGGATAAAAGATGAAGGATTAAGGATGAAAAAAATCCAAAATCCAAAATCTAAAATCTAAAATCTAAAGATATGGTTGCAGTTTTAGAAAAAAGATCATTAAGAGATTTCGATTGGTTAATTGCGATATTGGCGATTTCAATCGTCTGTTTTGGCATTTGGCAAATTTATAACGCACAGCCTGAGATGAATTTGTGGCAAAAGCAAATCATCGGACTGGTTGTAGCATTGGTAGCAATGCTGGGAATTGCTTTTACGGATTACCGCCGAATTGTTGATGCTGCGCCTGTGATTTACGGAATCGGCTTATTTTTACTGCTGTTGGTGCTAGTCCCCGGTCTTGGGGTCAAACTAA
>DAORIL010000714.1:0-3409 GCA_035438525.1 Pyrinomonadaceae bacterium | reverse complement strand
GTCCAACAACAACTTATTTAGTTAATCAAATTAGTAGTGTTTCATTTCAATATTACAACTATAGCGGGAGCAGCTCGACACCCACCATAACAGATACACCTACTTCAACAACCAGCCGGGTAAAAATTACAGTAACAGTTAAATTAGGAGAAGTTCAGGGGCAGCCCACAACTCAAACGGTTACCCTAACTTCAGATGTCACTTTGCGTAATTCTGATTATATGATGAGTCAATATTAGAGATTTTATGAAAAAGGTAAATTCAAAAGATAAAAGAAACGAAAGGGGCGCAGCATTAGTAACAGTTCTGATGATTAGTCTTATTCTTTTGGTTGCTAGTGCAGGATTGTTGCTTGAGGCATCGATGAACAGTGCAAACGTGACGGATGCGGTTTCCGAAGAACAGGCATATGTTGCGGCTGAAAGCGGGATCCAAACCGCCGTTAATGCTTTACGCGGGAACCGGGATTCCTATATGAATGCAAATCTGATCGATTCCTCAAAAACAGCGACGGATCCTGCAAATCTTATTAATTACATCAAGGCTTTGAAGAATACAACCTCAAATTTATCGACGGATGGTAGTTCAGTTCCAAGGCTTTCCCGTTGGATAAAATATGACTCTGTCTATAATGACCGATCAATAATTGGTGATGCTGCAACCTATGCACCACGAACCGGCAGTGCATTTAGCCTCGAATTAAGTGACCCTGATCAAACAGGTTCATCAGTTACCTTTTATACAGAAGGGCATATTGACAATTCGACCAGTCCAAAAACATTCGGTTCGGGTGGCAACACCGTTACTTTTTCATATACCCCACGCAGTTCTACAACCTTAAATATTACAGGGGATTCGGTAGCCAGTAATATTGGCAGTTTTAACATCGCCGTGACGGGAACCGGAGCAACCATCACCACGGATACAAGGTTTGAAATTTTCTACAATATGACCGACCCTTACGAATCTGTCCGGGTTATTCGCGGATATTTAAAACTCCCGCGTGATGGTTCAGGGAATCCCATTGCTACAACGGTTACTTCCTCTTCATTAAATGGTATTACATTGTTTTATGATTCACCGGTTTTTAATTTGATTGGCAGCCTGATCACAATGACTGGCGGCACTTCAACATCAAGTCCAAGCGGTTACTCAGTGACTCCGGTAATCGGAACAAATACGGTAAATTGCACCATCAGCCCGGCTGAACCGATTAGAATTCTAATAAAATCAACCGGTTACGGACCACGCGGTTCTAAAAAACAACTGGAAGCAATTATCCAAAAAAACTTTTTTAATGGGATGACCGCTCCTGCGACATTATGCTTGATTGGTTCTTCCAGCGGATTTGTTTTTGATCCCGGTTCTTCACAAAATGTTACCTATTCGGGCGATGACGTTGCTTCAAATATTATTATTCCCCCGGTTGGAACCGATAATGATCCAAATTTAACAACGGTAAATACACAATTTGCCACAACAGGTAGAAAGGCGGATGTTTTTGGGACGCCGGCCAATGTAAGCGAGGAATTACCCCAATGGCTCTGGTCACCGGCTAATTTAGATGCTGTTATTCAAAGTTTGAAAAGCGCGGCCAAATCATCCGGAAATTATTATAATTCGGGAGATGGTCCCTCCAGTCCGGGTAGTTATGCAACAGGAAAGGGAATTACCTTTATAGACGGTGATTATAAAGTTCGGGCAGATGGCGGGGGGTTGTTAATTGTAACCGGAAAATTAACACTCGAAGGGGCATTTAGTTTTAAGGGGATGATAATTGTGACGGGTCAAAATGGGGTTGACCGTCATGGTGGCGGAAACGGCATTATTCAGGGCAATATGGTAGTTGCCCCATATTCTTCGCCAACCGGTTCATTTTTAGCACCTAAATATGATATGTCCGGCGGTGGAATTTCCCAATTAACTTATGACTCAAACAGCGTTGCCAATGGGATGACCGCCGTTAGTAATTTCGTTTTGGGAGTTGCCGAAAAGTAAAAAGCAAAACATTTGTTAGTTTTTGCAAATTCTATAAACAAAATAATTGTTTAATAAAACCACACATAAATCTTCGATGAAACTAAATCCATTATTAATTATTTTATTTTTTCTTTTTGCTCTAATTTCGGCTTGTAGCATAAAGGAGAGTCAGCCAACAATAAATATGCCTGATATCAATGCAGAAAATGCCAAATCAGGTAATGAAGGTATTAATAATGATTCAAAATCGGTAAACGGTGACAAACAGGTTCCCACCTTTGGTGAAAAGCAAAAAGATCAAACTTTCACTGATAAAGAAGGGTCAACCGTTAGAGTTTCGTATGATGCATATCAAAATAAAACAATTACTAGATATTTCTTTAACGATCCAAACCTCAAAATGCTAATTATTACTGAAACTACGGATGGAACTAAGGAAGGAATTGTTTATGGTCATAATAACGAGCATAAACAACTGCCACCTGAGCTAATTGACCAGGCTACAACTGCACTTGGAAGTGAGATTGCAACTAAAGTTGGAATTACTTCAACCAAGAGAAAATCCTCCAACTCAATAGTTGTTCAAAATAACCAACCAATGCCGGAAATTCCTAAAATACCAGATCCCAGGTTTAATCCAAAAAATCCGCGAACCGTTGCTCATCAACCGGAGGCGCAAGATGTTGGGGAATCTAATTTAGAACCAAGCAAACAATCTCCAAATATTGCCCAAGAGAAAAAGGTAAAAGAAAGGGAGAATTAAAAAGACTTTTGTTTTTCCAAAGCTAATTTTAAAAAGTTTTCAAACAAAATTCGTCCGTCACGCGATTCATTCGGATGTTCCCAACGAGTGGGGTTTTTGCTCCAATCTTCAAATGATTTTTCCAAATGAAATTGAACACTGTAGATCAATTGGTCATCACTGCGTTTCACCATCATTTGATTTTTGCAGAGATAGGCAGTTGCTAATTGTTTGAAACCTTTCGGCAATCCGTTAACCTGAAGTCCGTGATTTTGCCAAACCCGTAAAATGTTGGATTCTTTGGTATAATCTTGCCAAATGCCTGACTCACTATCCTTGACTCCGGCAAAAATCGGATCACTTTTATCAATTATTTTGATAAACCGATATTGATATTCCACAATTCGATTGCCGCGTTTTTGCCACGGATCAAGATTATCTAAAGTAGAAAGTCTGTTTCCAAAAGCAACCCCAATTAATTGATGGGCGCCGCAAATTCCTAAAACAGGAACCTTGGTTTTCGTGATAAAATGCCGGAATTTTTCTAAAAGTTTTGGATTGTAATAATCAAAATCTGAAAGTGTTCCGCTCATCACGATAGCATCCGGATTAAAATCCTTTGCAGCTTCGCCAACCTCGGACAAATGAACTGTTAAAGTTTTTGGTTGTTTGACTAGTCGTATAACA
>DAORIL010000713.1:0-3410 GCA_035438525.1 Pyrinomonadaceae bacterium | reverse complement strand
CGCCAACCACTTCCAGTCGGAGGTGAAACCAAACATCTTTCGGAATATCGACCGAACCGATAAAGCCGGGACAGCTGTAATGCTGCCAATTCAATCCGGTATTGAGAACGGGAGTATATTGCATCGCATCGGGTTGACCGGATTTATGTTGACGAAGATAAAACCACTCGGCATCTTTGCCCTCGTTGCCAATTCGGAATTGGATGCCGAAAAATCCGCGACTTGCCGGAGTCGCAACATCAACATCAATCACACCGTCGCGCATCTCAAAATCCTTCAGAGTCGCACCGCCGCCGTTGAGGTAGAGAGATTTGCGCCCTTGATATTCGATTGGTTTGGCTTCTCCTTCTAAAATCCAGCGGGGCGAATCAGACGGAATGGAAAGAGTCTGTAACTGTTGTGATTGAATAATTTGCGCTGTCGCAATAAATAACAGAAAAAAGCCGAATATTTTATTTTTTAAGATTGATAATTTCATTATTTTTTTTCCGGACTGATTATTTTTGCTGAATCCAACCATCTCACCTGTTTGAAAACGTTTAATTCAAAATCTCACTTTAATTTCTCCATTAATGCCTTCCATCTGGAATCCGACCTTAAAGATCCAAGCTCTGTGTCACTTTCAAATTTCTGTTTTGAATTAAAGCCAAGTTCTATTGCTTTGCTTAATGATGCGAATGATTTGTCATTGTCATTGACTTTGGCATAAATGCAGGCAAGGTTATAGAAATCCGTCCCTTGAGGTTCCATTTCAAGGATTTTTTCGTAACAAAAAATACTTTCTTTATATAGTTTGATGGCAGCCAGATAATTGGCGATTCTTCGGTATGCGTTCCGTGATATTCCGGCAGTTTGGACGGCTTTTGAAACCAAAGCTTCAATTTTTTCCGGCTTGCCTGTATAGAAAGAGGCAGCAATAAAGGTCAAGAGGGCGTCCGAATCGGTCGGGTGATTTGCTATCCATTGCTCCTGTTCTTTGAAACAGCCTGAAATACAACTCCACTCCTTTTTATTTTGGGCTAATACCCAAGTATCTCTGAGGCTTGGCCCTCCACCGATATTAAACCCGCCTTGAAGCAAAATACTTTTTGTGTCGAGGTTATAACTCATACTATGACCACCGCGCGGTGAAAGCCCATCAATATCGATTGACTGCCATTTTTTTCCGTCAAATGACCAAGAAGTGCCGACAAATTTTGGTTCCGCTCCATTATTGGTTCCGCCTACCATCCAGACTTCATTTTCCTTTTTATTGAAAACAACTACGGCATCTTCTTGTTTACCGGGAACAGAAGCCGATTCAAGTTCCTTCCATCCCATCTTGCCCAATTCCCACGTATCGCCTATCACGGCTTTTTGAGTAGAATTAACTTGTGCGTGACCACCATAAACATAGATTTTTTTAGTTGGAGGAAAATAAAACATCGTTGCCGGACGCCTTGGAGAAGGACCTTGGGTAAAAACCTGCTTCCATTCTTTTCCGTTAAAAGTCCACGTATCATTGAACAAATCAAATTTTTCGTTGGCTCCTCCGAATAAAACACAGGCTTTCCTAACTGGGTCATAAGCCATTCCAGCCCAAAATCTTATGCCGGGTTTAACCGGAGTTTCTATTTTTGTCCAACCTTTTCCATCCCATTCCCAAGTGTCAGAAAACCATTTGCGATTATTAGATTCGTGAGCAACTGTCCCGCCATAGATGACCAGTTTTCCTCTGATATGGTCGTAAGCCCAGCCAAAAGCATTTCTAACTTCGGGTCCGGTATTGCTTATCAATTCCCAATCACTGTTATTCCATTGCCATAACTCTATGTATTTTGTGTGCCATGGACCTGGGTCGAATGCGCCATTTATTAAAATTGTCCTTTGTAGTTTGTCATGATAAAAAGTTGCGATAGTTCTCCCTTGAATCAGCTTTTCGGACTTTGTGATCCCGTTTTGCTGTCCAAAGTTAAACATGCTACTAACGAAAATCAGAAGGATAATTGTAATTATATTTTGCCTCATAGAATTCAAATTACAACGGTTTTATTTAAACTGCTTTTTCCCCCAACTCTATTATCCTTGTTGAATCCAACCATATTGTGTGTTCGATGGTCGCGCCCCTTCTGCCCGATATTTGGCTTTTAATTTCGTCATATAATCTGTGGGAATTGCATTCATTTTTGCTTTGACATCAATGCCATAAACTTTAGCGGAATTTAAGCCGAAAACTTTTGCTTTAACCTCGTCCGTCAACGGTTTAAAACCGAATCTTTTCTGTAAATCTTCGGGCATTTGCAGACGGCGAAACGCTTCAATTTGCCATTGCGGACTGCCCCACCAAATTGAATCCGTTCCCCATAAAACGTGATCTTCGCCAAACGCATCGAGCATTTGTCCGAGCATAAAAGCACAAAGTTTCGGTTGAGTGATAGCAGTCATTCCGAATGTCGTGCCTAAATCCATATAGACGTTAGTCATTTTCGGATTCCGCTTTTGCATTTCGCATAAATCCGTAATCCAAGGAATATTTGTCTTGGTTTTGAAATCGTCTTCGACTGCCGGAAGAGCATCACGGACTCCTTTGAAACCGGCGTGATAAATTAAGAAATTCAAATCCGGAAAATCCTTTGCTGCTTTTTCGACATCGCGCGGACTGGAATGTTCGATTTCCCAATTTGGCAAGGGCAAGCCTTTGTGAACACAGATGTTTTTAATCCCAATTTGGAGTGAATATTCGTAAAACGGATAAGCAATTTTTTCATCGTCCATCCACCAGCCAACACTGCCATCGGCGAGCGGTTGTCCGGGATAGCCTTTCCACGCTTCGGGTTTAAGTTGCTCAAATTGTTGGTGCATTGATTCAAGTTGAGATTTGCCCAAATCGGGCGAAAAAGTTCCGTGTGCGAGCAAACGTTTAGATTTTGCCAAGCCGTTAATCTCAGCTCGCGTTTCAAACATTTCAGCGGGTGTCAACACATTTTGATCATCAGTTTTAGCGGGTAAACCCGTGATAACTGCCATCGAAGTATCGCTGTCGAGAAACATTTCCTTGATGTAATTTGCCAGATAAAGGTCTTCCCATTTATGTTCTTTCCCAACCAGATCCCGATTGCCCCAAATTCCGCCGACTTCGCGGTAACGGAGTAAAGCGGGGATTTCGATAATTTTCGGCGCGGCAACGTGATGGGTATGAATATCAAAAATAAACGGCGTTTTGGGAAACTTTTCATCGGTTGCAGTTGATTCAAAAAGTTCGGATGCCTCAACCTTGAAATAATTTCCAAATACGGAATTGAGCGCGAGAAATGCTGCTGCCATTCCACTGGTTGAAGCCAGAAATTGACGGCGTGAAACACCTAATTTCTTTGAACTATCCGAAGCGATTTCCAGCAAACGAGTTTCAACCCTTTTTTGTTCAAGAGTTT
>DAORIL010000712.1:0-3417 GCA_035438525.1 Pyrinomonadaceae bacterium | reverse complement strand
AAATTTGATGGAGGCATTCTACAAAAAGGGGAATCGAACGGCTCCGTTTGAAGCCTCCGAAGTCGAAATGGGCGAATAGTTAGGGAAGTGTGATGAGGAAAAAGCCGAGACTGAACTTGGCTTTTCTGCCCGTGAACCAAACGAAACTCTGCAAGATACGATTAAATATTTACGCCAAAACTTTTTAGGTGACGGGGTTTTCAAATAAATTAAAACTTGAATCTTGCCGAAAAATGAATTGTTCTTGCGCCACCCGCGTAGTTGAACGAAGTCCAACTGTTGCTTCCAAAAGTTTCCAGATTTTTTCCGAAAGTTGAGTTTGGGACAAAAGTATTTCCGGTTTGTGTTCCAATTACATTGTTCGGATTTGCCAAGCTATGCGTATTCAACAAATTAGAAGCACTGGCGGAAAAGGTAAAACTGACATCGTTGGTGATTTTTATTTGTCTGGAAAGTCCAAAATCAAGTTGGAAAAGGGAATTTCCCCGCACCGAATTCCTCTCCAGATTTCCAAACAAAGTAGAATTCGGAACGGCAAAAGCCTGTGGATTTACTTCGCCGTTTGACTGGTAAATTGCAGTGTTATTGATTAAGTTCGGGCGATAATATTCCAAACCAAAATCATTGACTCTTGCATACACAATATTTAGAGGTAATGCCGAACGTCGGGTAAAGACTGTTCCAAAAGTCCAATCTCTGGTTATTGCCTGCAAAAATTTATTGATGAAAAAGACGGGTGGCGTGTAGCTGATGATTCCTTTGAAATTGTGTTTTGCATCAAAATCAGATGCGCCCTTTCCTTGTTGGACGATGGCATGGCGCGGAGAATCCGGCGAAAAATTATCCTCAGATTTTGCCAAAGTATAGTTTGCCATCGCAAAAAATCCGCGTTGAAAACGGTGTTCAATGCCGATTTGCAAGGCTTGATAGTCGGATTTGGCTTCGTTTGAAACATTTCGGGTTAATCCGTTTGTTTGGAAAAAGTAAAGTTTTCTTCCCGTTGAATTGATGTAATTGCTGTAAAAAGAAAGGTTTCTGGTTATTTGCTGTTGATAGCCCAAAGAAAAATGCCAGATTCGCGGCGTGCGTAAATTGTTATCAAAAATTGTAGTTGGTAAAAACTGTGTAGTTGGCAGGGAATTGAATATCACATTTTGCGAGGCTTTTCCGCTTAAATTCGGAGCAGAATTGGCAAAATAATCGGTAGCAACCGGATTGCCCAGAACATAAAACAAACCTATGCCGGCACGGAAAACTGCTTTTTGATTGAACAAGGCTTGCGCCAATCCGACTCGCGGCGCAAGGTTTGAATATTTCGTTTTCCAAAGATTATTGGGAGCAAAATTTATATCCCACCTGGCTCCGAAATTCAAAGTTGTATTGGGTTTTATTCTAAAAGAATCTTCTGCGGTTAAAGCAAAATTATGTAACATTTCAGTTGGTAAAGGATTTCGGGAAATCTCGTTGATTCGGGCAGCAATACCATTCAAACTGTTGGTAACTCCTGCTAACACAACATTTCGCTCACTTGGATTTGCTCCAAAATCAAATGCCAATCGGCGAAAATTGCCGGAAAAATTGAAGGTGTGATTTCCTGCAACCATATCTAATTCGCCAACGGATTCAAATTGATCAACAGTTGTTGTAATTTTATCACTGCTTGCCAATGCCGAATTTTTACCCAGAAAATCGTATTTGGTGAATGACGAAGCGAACAAGTTTTGCGCCACAATTGCGCCGCCAAAATTATCTAATGAGAATTTTTGCGCGATTAAATGTCGGGCAAAAGAAATTCGTCCGCTAAAGACCATTGTCGAAGTCGGAACAACCGTGACTTTTCCGCTAAAAGTTTTGGTATCAATGTCAAAACGGCGCAGTGTATTGAGCGAAAATCCTTCGTTTCCACGAGTTTCCGCTTCGGAGTTGGTTAAATTTAATCTGCCGCTGATTTGTATTTGACTGTTTGGGGCAGCTTCAATTTTTAATCCGAAATTATTATGCGAAGCGGGATTAGCGAAAGTTGACGCAAATTCCGCCAGACCATTTTGGGTGTTTTGACCGTTAGGAAGTGAGAATGAATTTAGCAAAGGCTGCATTGCCGCCGAAGCGTTCTGGCGCGAAAGAATTGACGGAACTTCGCTGAGGGCAAACGCAGGTTGTTTCAATCTTAAACCTTCGTAATTGCTGAAAAAGAACGCTTTATCTTTTTTGATGAATCCGCCGACAGTTCCGCCAAACTGTTTCAGACTACTTTCTGCTCGCGGCAAATTTCGCGCATTAGCAAAGAAATTATTGGCATTCAGCCCTTTATCGCCAAAGTTTCCAAATGCCGAGCCGTGAAACATATTCGTGCCGCCGCGAGAGGTGAAATTGGCATCAATCCCGCCGGATTGTTGTTGTTTTGGTGTGCCGTTAAAACTTGTAATGCTGATTTCGTCAAGCGCGTCTTCGGCAATAAAGGCGATGGTCGAACCCGAAGCAGTCAACGCCGGAATCGCTCCGCCATTTTTGGCAATCGAAGTTTCATCGGCTGAAACTCCAATATTTACGGTGTTTCCATCAACCCGAAAGAGATTTGCGGTTGGCTGCTGACCGTTTGAAGAAATTAAACCGCGTTTTTCCACATTTGGAATTTCCGAAATATTGACCGCACCAGCCGGAATTGTCAGCGGAACTTCAGTGCTTTTGTTTTTGGCAATCTGAGCGAGTGAACGATGTTCAGTGACGGTTGAAACAACAGAATCAGTTGTTTCAACTATGCTTGCAGATGTTACAGTCACCATGGAATAAGCTCTTCCATTTATCGGTAACTCTTGACCTTCAGGTTCTTGACCAAACGGAATAGCCACCGGAACTTCAACTGTTTTGTTTTCGCCGCCTTCGTTGACAATTTTTTCTTCAACCGCAACAAAGGAAGTGAATGGTGTCAGCAAACGAAATTCCAGACCAAGATTGGTAATTGCTTGTTTTAATTCGTCTTTCATTTTGCCGGATTGCAAACCTTGAAAGTCCTGACGGCTCAAATCCGCAACTTTTCGCCTAGCCCAAAGCGTGGCTAAAACATCATTCGCTTTATTTTGCTCGGGAAATTTGAATGGGATTTCCCGTGAATAATCTTTTCCCGCCATTTTTCCGCGCAGAATTATTTTGGCATTTCCGCCGTTCAAATATCTGCCGACAATCGAAACGGGACGGACATCGAACAAATCGGGAACTTTTTGGGGAAAACTTTCGGCAGTTTGAACGCCTTGAACATCGATCGAAACATCTGTTAATAAAGGATTTCGGATTCTTTCATAAAATCTTCGGGCGGCTTTTGAACCATCATCTTTGAGATTGACATATTCAACTTCGCCGCGTCCTTCGCGTGAGATTTCATCCAGTAAATAGCGATTGACTGAGCTCCCGATCCCAAAT
>DAORIL010000711.1:0-3434 GCA_035438525.1 Pyrinomonadaceae bacterium | reverse complement strand
GATTGGTTGGTGACGACGTAATGAATGCAGCCATCAAGAAATATGTCGAAACTTGGAAATTCAAACATCCGTCGCCCTGGGATTTTACGTTTTTTATGAACAAAGAATTAGGGCGTGATTTGAATTGGTTCTGGTATTACTGGCTTTTTACTACCGAAGCGGTTAATGGCTCAATCAAAGATGTTGTTTCAAAAGGGGACAAAACCAATGTCACCATCCATCAGGCAGGCGAAATGCCTTCACCTGTCGTTCTCAAAGTCGAATTTGGTGATGGCAGCGACAAAATCAAAGCAATGCCGAATGCAAAAATGATGGATGATAAAACGGCAATTGTGAAATGGGGTGAAGATGTTTGGTTTACCGGCGACCGCGATTTTCAAGCCGTGCTTGATTTCGGAAAACGTCCGATTAAAAAGATAACTTTGGATCCATTCGGAAGATTCCCTGATTCGGATACTAAAGATAATGTCTGGACGAGCAAATAGCTTTCAGGTAAACAAGGAAATAAGCTAAAAGGAAAATAGCCGCAAAAAAGCACAAAATTCACAAAAAGAGAGATTCAAACTTTTGTATTTTTTGTGCAGTTTGTGGCTATTTATTTGTTTAAAACTAAATCAAACCTTTTTCTACCAACAATTCCGCATTCAAGACTGCCGCCCCGGCCGCTCCGCGCACCGTGTTATGCGAAAGTGCGACAAAGCGGTAATCGAAAATATTATCAGGAAAAAGTCTGCCGACGGTAATGGTCATTCCTTTGCCCGAATCGCGATCGAGCCGTGGTTGGGGACGGTCGGGTTCCTCGCGAATTTCGATAAAATTCTTTGGCGATGAATGAAGTTTTAAGTTTGGATAGTTGCTGATGGCTTCGATAACTTCTTCGAGGGTTGAAGTGCTACGCAATTTGACCCGAACCGAAGCTGTATGTCCGTCAACCACGTGGACGCGGAAACACTGGGCCGAAACAACAAAATCAGCCTTTTCAATATTTCCACCATCAAATTTACCTAAAATCTTTTGTGCTTCGATTTCAACTTTTGGCTCTTCTCCGGCAATATACGGCATCACATTGTCGGTAATGTCCAAACTTGCAACGCCCGGATAACCTGCGCCGGAAATGGCTTGCATAGTGGTCACGAAAACTGATTCTAAACCAAATTTTTCGTGTAATGCTGCAAGCGGCGGAGCAAATGAAATGACCGCACAATTTGGATTAGTGACGATAAACCCTTTACTAAAACCACGTTTTTCGCGTTGTTTTTCAATTAAACCGAGGTGATCAGCGTTGATTTCGGGAATCAACAGCGGAACATCTTCATCCATTCGGAAAGACGATGAATTGCTGATAACCGGATAACCTGCACGGGCAAATGCTTCTTCGGTTTCTCTTGCGACATTTGACGGCAAACTCGAAAAAACTAGATCGCAATCAAGCGGCGGCGCAATTGGCGTAACTATAATATTTTTAACAGTTTCGGGCATTGGGGTGGGAAGTTTCCACGAACAGGCTTCGACAAAAGGCTTATTGATACTTCTATCCGAAGCTGCTAAAGCAGTTATTTCAAACTGCGGATGATTCTCCAACAATTGGCAAAATCTTTGCCCAACCGTTCCCGTTGCACCTAAAATTCCGACACGATATTTCTTACTCATAATTTCAAAAGTTAGGATTTTAACATAAATCTTAGTTTTTTGCTTTTAAACTTTTACTTTTAATACATCCTTTTGAGACTTAAATGCTTCCTAATTTATGACTTAGGACAAAACAAATTCTCAAAAAAAGCAATTTTGTGCTATTATTGGCATTAAATATAAAGTTGCATGGTTTGATCTTAATTGTTTTATCCAAAGATCATAGACCTAAAATGATATCTGAGTTTTATGATGAAAAGATTAGTTTTTACTTTCTCAATTTTAGTTTTTTTGGTTTTTTCGACCTTTGCCCAAACTCCCAAACCGACCCCCAAAGGCTCAGCTAAAGTCAATTTAGCCAAAACAAATAAACTTGCCCTCAAAGAAAAAGGAGATTTTGAAAAAGCCCGCACTCTAGCTGATTTAAATGAAAAAATTGCGGCACTGCAAAAATTTGCCGAAGAATATCCAAAATCAAATGATAGGATCACCGCTTTAGAAATTGTAGTCAGCACCCGTGCACAAATGGCAGATGAAAAGCTCCGTGCGGGTGACGCCGAAGCAGGTGTTAAACTTTTTAAAGATGCAGTGACAGATGCTCCAACTCCAATGTCGGAAAAACTTTTTGCCGATGTTGTCTTTCAATTTCCGACCAATCTTTTAGCCCTTAATCAACCGGATGCAGCAATTGAAGTTGCAAAATTAATTGAAGACAAAGTTAGCGATAATGCTAAGCAACTGGCTGCGATTGCAACATTTTATGTCGCCATCGAAAAATCCGCCGAAGCCAAACGAGTTGCACAAAAAGCTATTACACTTGATTCAACCTTGCCCGTTGCTTATCAAACTTTGGGAATTGCGAGCCGTCTCAATTTTGATCTGGAAGACTCCGCTAATTCCTATGCCAAAGCCTTAGAACTTGATCCGAATTCAATAGTTTCTAAACGTAATTTGGCTGAAATGAAGCGCGCCACCGGCAAATCGGACGAAGCCGTCACGCTCTATCAGGAATTAGTCGAAAAAGATGCAACTGATATTCAATCGAGTAATGGGTTAATTCTCTCACTTTTTGATGCCGGTAAGCGCGAAGATGCAGAATCTGCGCTTGGCAAATCGCTTGAAGCAAATCCGAATAATTTGCCTTTATTAGTTGGCGCGGCGTATTGGTATGCGGCAAATAATAACGGAGATAGAGCAATCGATTTAGCCCAGAAAGCCATTGCGCTGGAACCGCGTTACGTCTGGGCACGAATTGCGTTAGCACGAGGCTTGATGTTGAAAAATCAGCCGTTTGAAGCAGAAAAAACTCTTTTAATTGCTCAACAATATGGCAATTTTCCAACGCTTGAATATGAACTGGCGACGGCTCGTTTCCAAGCCGGATTGTTTGAAGAAGCTGCGATAGGTTTAAAACGCCGTTTTTATGTTAAAGACAATTATGTTCAAACCTATATTGCGGGACGTATCGCCAAAGAAGCAGAAAGTTTTACCGAACTGCTTGGGCTTGAGCGGGAAGTGACTATTTTTGCTCCAAAAGCTGCGGATGAAGCCGAAACTGCGGAAAAAATAAAACGTCTTTTAGATTTTAACCTTAAATTATCGGCCAAAGAAACTACCGAAGAAGAGCTTAATAAAGCGGTAGATGAATTTACCAAAGGCGATGATAAGATGAAAATGCACCGTCAGCTCTACGTTGCCACTCGTCTTTTAGATGCCAAGAAGAATCTGTCAAAAGTGATGGAGTTGACCCAAAATGCGGTCAAAGGTGTTGATGCTTCTTTGGAAATATCCTATCCGGCAGCAGC
>DAORIL010000710.1:0-3439 GCA_035438525.1 Pyrinomonadaceae bacterium | reverse complement strand
TTTATTCTAAGATTCAGTTACTCATGTTACGCAAAAGAAGTTTTCACCACAGAGATACGGAGAACACGGAGTTATTAAGATTTTTTTGAAAGTATTTTGTTCAGATATGTTTAGTTATTGCTTATCTCTGTGAACTCTATGCTGTGGTCCAATTTCTTGAAGTTGCCTAACATCAGTCAGTTATTCTTAATTTTGAATTCCACGTTTGTTATTTTTTCCGTTTTCTTCAACTCTTAATTTCCAATCTACGATTTTTGATTTGAACCAAGTTTTAGTTTTCACAAAATCATAAGTAATTATGCCAATAGCCTTTACAGGCTCGCCGTTTACTTTTGAAATCGAAAACTTTGAATTACGAACAGCAACTTCGGATGCTTGTTTTAATGCAATATGTCCTGTCATGGCTTTAGCAGATTCTACATTTCCACTTTCATTTACTATAAATTGCACAACTGTTATGTAATTGTTTGAGAATTTACAATTACATTGAGGAAAAGGCGGACGTAAAAGCTTAATTGGTTTGCCGACAACAATTTCTTTTTTTGATTGATATTCATTTTGATACTTTTGTGGTGGAAAATATGAAATGTAATTATATTGAATTATTCCAGTCACAGAAGTTGGTTTTCCCGAAAGCATTGTTGTTACAAATTTTGACTTCATTGCGGCTTTGACTGATTCTAATCGCAAAAGCAAATGTCCTGATTTCGCTACTGCATTTACTACATTGCCTTCCTCATCAATAGCTACCAACACACCAACTGTTCCCGAAGCATTGACGGCAATTGCGGCTTTAGAATAAACAGGTATCGGCAAGTAAACAGCTTTTCCATTCAGAACTCCTTGAGAAACAACTTTTATCTCCTTTAAATTACCTTGCGCTAAATTCAATCCGCAAAATCCAAGCAAACAAACAATTATCCAAATAATCTTTTTCGACATTCTCGCAAGCAACTCCAACTTAATTTTTTGCACCTACAATTTATTAGACAACATTTGTTGGTTTTAGTTCCGCAAATTATGCAAAGTAGTGTTAAAATTCCAACATTTGAACCCGCTGTGATTTCAATTGCTGAAAAACACATAGAACTTTTAGAAGAATCAATCTCGCGTCTGCTCACGCGTGCGGACAATCCGCGCGGACTCAGTGCGGACATTTTGCGTGGTCGGGTTTCGCTTTCGCTCGAAAAATATCTTTTAAAAGACAAGCCAAATCCGCCAAAAAATGAAATCCGTGAATTTATTGATGCGCTCAATGCCGATGATTTGTGTTTGATTGTCGCGTGTGAAAATGGCGACGAAACTGCTTGGGAAGAAATGGTGACGAAATTTGATTCAACCGTCAAATCAGCGGCGCGAAAGATTTCTAACAACACGGAAGATGCCGAAGATTTAGCCAGTTCGATTTGGGCGGAACTCTACGGTTTAAAAGAAAAAGACGGCAAAGCAAAAGGCAAACTTTCATATTATTCGGGACGCGGCTCTTTGGCAGGATGGCTTCGGGCGGTTGTTTCCCAGTTGGCAGTTGACCAATTTCGCAAACAATCAAAATTCGTCCAAATCGAAGAGGCGAGAGAGTTTGAGAATTTAGCGAATGAATCTTCGGAAAAAGACGAGAACACAACTTTAGTTGCCCACGGCGAAAGTCCCGAAGAAATTTTGAGTCGCACCGAAACTCAAAAAGATGTAGCAGATGCTTTCCGCGAGGCGATGAAAAACCTTGATTCCGAAGATCGTCTGATTTTGAAACTTTATTATTTTGACGATTTGAAATTAAAAGATATTGGGCTGATGCTCGGTTTTCATGAAGCAACTGCCAGCCGCAAACTTGTCCGTGTCCAGCAAGATTTGCGAAAATCAGTAGAAAAAGCTTTAGCCGATAAACATGGCTGGAAGCAAGAAGAAGTCAAACGTCACCTGGCAGATTCAGCATCAAAACTTGATATTAGCCTTGAAAAAATGTTTGGCTTATTGGCTTTAGCAGTATTGATGCAAGATTTTTTCAAGTAAAGCGTTCTGTTATTGCATTTGAAAAAATGCAGGGTAAAAGATGGTAAATGAATTCGACAAAGAAATAGATGCAATGTTGCGGGATTTGGCAAAGCAGGATTCCTTTGTCCAAACTCTGCCCGAAACGCATCTTGATCCGGATGAAATTTCTGCTTTTGCCGAAAATGCCTTACCGAAAAAGGCTCGGGTGCGCATTACTGAACATTTAGCGGATTGCTCGAGATGTCGAAAAATTCTGGCCAATACTGTTTTTTTAAGTTCCGCAGAAGAAAGTGAAATTATTCACGAAGAAGTCAAAACAATTGTTTCAATTCCGGCAATTCCCTGGTATAAACAACTTTTTGCGTTTCCGAATCTCGCCTACACAATGGGCGCACTGGCTTTATTATTAGTTGGAATGGTTGGTTTGCTCGTTTTGCAAAACTCAAAAAATGACGAGCCAATGGTTGCACAGGCGGATAAGTCAGCGAAAGAATCTGGGCCGAACGCCGGAAGTTTGGAGGGAGATAACTACGGAAATCAACCATATCCGGCAAATAGTGCTGCCAATACAAGTTCAAGTGCAACTAATACAGGAGGTTTTGCCAACACAGCTTCCGCCTCAAATGCTCCGGTTTCAAAAGACGGAATGCCGACGTCGTCTGGAACTTCAGCTAATTCAAATGTTTCTACGCTAAAAACAGGGGAAGATAATTTAGTTGATAAAGTAACTGATGATGCTCCAAGGGCTAAAAAAACCGATGAGCCAACGGATTCGGATGCCAAAAGAGAAGAAGCAAAGCCTTCTGCCACTCCAACTACCGAAGATGTAACCCTTTCAAATGAAAAGGGCGGAGAGCGGCGGGATATAAATAAGCAAACCGAAGTCTCACAGAATCAAACGCAAAATATCCAAAATGTTTCGCCTGATTCAGGAAACGTTCCTCGTAGCCGAAATGCCCCTTCATCACCACCATCCACTTCTGCATCAGGAGCGACCGTTCAAGAACAAAATGCTGAGCGTCCTGAACCGAAAAAAGCAAGTAAAAAAAAGGAAGTAGCAAAAGACGAAGGATTGGTAGGCGGAGTTAGTGACACCCGCAGTATTAGCGGAAAAACATTCCGCTATGCCAATGGAGTTTGGACAGATTCAAGTTACAGCGGCGGTTCCCCCAAAAAGGTCAAGCGCGGTCCAGACGATTACAAAAAACTTGACTCAGGTTTACAAAATATATGTAATTCCCTGGGTGGGAGTGTAATTATAGTCTGGGGCGGCAAAAATTACTGGATTCAGTAGTTTGGTCTTTGATTTTTGACCTTTGACCTTTGATGTTCGGGTTTAATTTATCCCTTATCTCTCATTTTATAAGCTTGCATTGCTTCTGCCGCGCCGGCGTGCATAATTTCGGGGCGATGATATTTCCAATATTTGGCAAATTCTTCTTCGGTC
>DAORIL010000709.1:0-3443 GCA_035438525.1 Pyrinomonadaceae bacterium | reverse complement strand
CACACCTGCTCTATCGGCGGTAATTTCTGCCTGCCGTGCCCAGGCCAGCAAGGGCATCTCAATTGCATCTTCGATTATTGATTTCGGATTTAAGATCTTGTCTAAAAATCCCTCCTCCATTATCCCTTTGCCGTGACCTTGTTCCCCGACCATAAAACGGATCACCGTTTTCCAAAGAGAGTGTCCCGCCCGGCAATGTCCCATTTCGCGGGCCAGCAAAAACAATAGATCGTCACCCTGAAAATTACTCGCCAAAGCTGAGCCGATAACGACAAAAGAATCTTTGGTTGTCCCGAAAGTAACGCAATCCCAAGATCTTTCGCCGGAAATATAAACATCGGGCATATGCGACATTCCTAAAATCCGGGCGGCTTTGACGGCTTGATTGTAAACTTCCGGAACTTGTTCATCACTCAGTAAAACGCCGTTAAAAGTGGATTCGATCCAACGTCTCCCTATTTTATTAGAGATTGTTTCAGCTGCTGAGGTCAGTGGTTGAACTGAACGCAAAGCAGCCATCGCTTTGCCGTCGGCCGCCCATTCAAATGCCGCCGAATCCACTTTGTAACCTGGAATCAAAGGACGCAACCAGCTGCATTCCTTACAAACCAGGATCTTTGGATCGAGTTTTTGTCCATTTCCTCCGCACGAATAACAATCCAAATGTTGTATAAATTGAGCCGATGCTGCCTCTAGAGCCTGTTGTGGATAGGGATAATTTTGATTATTATTTGGTGCATAAAACCGTTGTTGTTGAAATGGCGGAATTTGATTATTAGGCTGTTGAAAATTCTCGCCCCAATATTCCTGGACCGGGTGAGCTATTTGATTTTCCGGCAGGAGATTATTAACCTCGTGATCGGCAAAATTCTGAACTTCAGGGGGCACTCGAGGGGATAATTCTATTCCGCAATAAATGCAGAACCTTGAATTAGAATCGGGTTGTTGGTGCCCATTTTTACAGATCGATAGTATTTGGTTTTGATTCGACATAAAGACTCCTGACTACAAAATTATTCCGTTGAAGTGAAGACGAAAAGGGCAAAGAAAACCGGACTTTTCTGCCCCAGTTTCCGAAGGTTGGTTGGAATAAGCATGTTCAAATTCTTGTTTTCCCGCTTGGCGCCAAAAATTACGCTGATTCCCTTCTCGGTTTCCCCGCTCTCCGCGGCTAAAATTTAGTTCAATAAATAACGAGGAAATAATCCGATACAATACCGGTGTTTGGGGCTTGATCTGATCACATTTTTGACAGGCTTTTCTCATAACAATCTCGAAAATTTAATCTCTTTATTTCAAAATTCGTTCTTTTTTAAATATGCGTAAGGATTTAGAAAAGTCTGCCAAAATAATTTTTAACGCAAAAAAGTTTTGCTGGGACCTGAAATTTGTCTCAATCGTTGATGCTGGTGGTCCTCATTTATTCGAAAACAAACATCTATTTTGAATAACCATTGAGAGTTAACCACTTTCAGAATTCTACAACTTAATTAAATAACTTTTAGGCTTATCACTACCTGGACCTTTTACGCTTTAAATATTGAAGCTTGGGGATTCAAACCGAATGGACGCACCGGAGCTGGGGTCGAATTTTTATCGAAAGGTGAGCACATTTTGCGGAACATCCTTGACAACAACATTTACATATCCAGAAGGCAGCTTTTTCTTAAGGGAATTCGGGGCAAATTTACGGAAATTATCATTTTGTAATCGTAGTTTGGTGATAGGTTAATACTAAGCTATGCGCCCCTTTTTAAAAATCGAAAAAAGGTAAATCAATCGTCTAAATGCACTTTTGAATTACCTTTTTTTGATAAATCTGAGAATTATCAACTGTGAGATGAGAAATTAGGAACTAGAATAAATGAGTGACACCTTTGAACCGCGAAAGCTGTCGTTTATTTATTTTGCAAGATTTGTGCCAAAGTTTGAATCCTTTGCAATAACTTATAATCACCACTAAACAAATGACTTAGTTGAATTAACAAAGTCAGCGAATTATTCTCCGAGGGGAGAAATGGACGTGAGTCTTGCTCAACGCGGGAGAATTGCCCGGGTCCGATGAACTTTTTACAAATAACAATTTCAAACTAGCTATTTTCAAGGTAAAAATAAAAATATTTGTTATTCTATTTAATCCTTTAAATGATTAGTTTAGGTGAAATGGAAATCGATTTTGAGCCGATTTTTGACAAAATATATTCGTGAGGCGGTGGGTGATTGGTTGGGCGCCACCAACGGTGCTGATCTGACTGAAACCCAAGCTTTGAAGAAACGGATGCGGCACCTGGAGATGGAGGATGAATTTCTAAGAAAACTGGCAGTGATCTTCAGACCGAGCAGTTAAAACGCTCTTGGATAACCCGCAAGTAAAAAGGCAGGCAAATTTTTTGAAAATGCTGAAATCTTAACATTTAAAATCGGGTTTTAGTGGAGCTTCTAAAAATTTCATTGACATTATCTAAAATATAATCTACCTTTTGTAATTATAGTTATTCTAATTCTAACTTAAGTCTATGACACATTCGTTGACCGACATCGAAAGTTTAGGTTTGACGATACAACGCCAAGCAGTTCTTCGGGTAATCCGCGAATCGGACGAACATCTGACGGCTATTGAAGTCTTTGAGAATGCCCGTCAGATGCTGCCTGGAATTTCATTCCCAACTGTTTACAATTCCCTCCGCTACCTGAAAGAGACCGGACTTATTGCGGAAATCAGTTTCGGTAATGGGGCTTCGCATTTCGATCCATTGACCTCGCGCCACAACCACGCTAACTGTCTAAAATGCGGGAAGTTAGTTGATATGGAAATCGAATTGCCGCCTGAGGTCATAATCTTGCGGCGGAGTTTTCCCAATTCAAAATCGAATCAATCGAACTTACTCTGCGCGGTTTATGCCCAAAATGCAGTAAAAAATAAATTAACACTTTATTAAGCCGGCAAGAATAAAATACTAATCAAAACATTTAATTAATTAGCAATAAAATTTGAAATTACACAAAAAAAATCTAAAAAATCAATTTAAAAGGAAAAATAAAACAATATGGCAAATAATCCTGAACAAGAAAACCCAGCCAGCAAATGCCCGTTCACCAGCGGTGCAATCAAGTTTACAACCCAAAGTCACCGATCAAATCGTGACTGGTGGCCCACCAAGTTGAATTTGAACATCCTTCGTCAACATTCTTCCCTCTCCGACCCGATGGGCGAGAAATTCAATTATGCGGAAGAATTCAAAACCCTCGATTTAGCAGCCGTCAAAGATGACCTGGCCAAGTTGATGACCGACTCCCAGGAATGGTGGCCGGCCGATTTTGGACATTATGGACCGTTTTTTATTCGGATGGCATGGCATAGTGCCGGAACTTACCGCATTGCTGACGGACGCGGGGGAGGCGGACGAGGGCAGCAACGTTTCGCTCCGCTCAACAGTTGGCCG
>DAORIL010000708.1:0-3446 GCA_035438525.1 Pyrinomonadaceae bacterium | reverse complement strand
AATATGACGGAGCATTAAAAGTAAAATTAAACTCTCCACCCGTTGATGGCGCGGCAAATGCCGAGCTCGTTAAACTCTTGGCAAAGGAATTTGACGTGTCTTGTAGTCAGGTCGAAATCCTAAGCGGAAATACTTCAAAGCAGAAGCAAGTGAGAATCTCGGGCTCAAATAAAAACGCCTTGTCAGATATTTTTTCCCGATTACAACAATAAAGGTTAGTAAAAACAAAGCTAAACCTATTTGCAGTAGAAAGATAAATCCGAAACCATCAGTGATCTGAAACCAAACACAGTCGGCAATTAATCCCAACAAAAAAATCGAAATTACAGTCAATTCTTTATACATTTTCTTCCTCCACCATCAATTACAAACGATTGGAGTAACAAAAATGTAACGGGAAAGTTAAGTTGCAGATAACTTTTATCAACGGTTGCAAATATTTTTTGAATTCAAAAGGAATAGTTGATGACTTGATTTGAATTTGCCTTTACTTCCAAAATATAGTGTTTATTCTTCTTATAAAAACTTTACAATCGGAGTAAAAATGTCAGGACATAGTAAGTAACATTAAACACAAAAAAGGCGCGTTGGATGCCAAACGCGCTCATGTTTTATCGAGATTATTGTCGTAAAGTTACAATTAAACTTCTCTCTGCAAATCAAATATTTGGTGATTGAGAATGATTATCAGTTCAAATTTATTCTAAGCACAGACACACAAAGTCCCTCCAGCACCACAAGCCGTTCCTGAATCCGTGTTCATTCCGCTACAGCAAAAAGAACTGAAGCTCGCACAGCTTCCCGGAGCAGCGCAAACACTGCTGCTGTCAGCAAAAGCATCAACCCCAATCGCACAGCAAAGCATACTTCCGATGGTGCAATTACCTGTCTGGCATTGCACAGGTGCATTGCACGAGCTATTAAGAGCGAGTCCGTCTGATGCTGCCATTACTGCACTGGGAGCAACTACCGAAGCAATTATCGGCAGTGCTACAAGCGAAGCTAATCCAACTTTTTTAGCAACTTCGCGCCTTGAGAGACTTGGTAAAAGATCAGGAGTTTCTGCACTGATTTCAAGCAAGTTATTTTTTTTGAGATTGCTCAAAGTAAGTAAAACGAGTTCTTCGCTAACAATGGTTTTGAGTTCTTTACTCATTAAGTCGCTGATTTTGGAAACTGTATTCGTTCCGTCACAGAGTTGATAAACTAACGCTGCCGTTTGATTTAAACAAAGGACTTTGTTGATACTTAAATCATAGATCAAGACCTCGTTTTCAAGTTCTTGAACAACTATATTGGATTTACGACTTACAAGGGCATTTATCATAAACAAGACTCTCTTTTATTGACTTAATTTTAAGGATTGAAAGGATGTCCTAAATTCTAACTTATTTAATAAAAAAATCAATGAATTTGCGGATGAATTTTGCGGCGTGGTATATTCTCTTTTTACAAATTTTAAGAAAAAAACAATTTAGAAGGTTATCAATAAATGTCAGGACACAGTAAGTGGCATACAATTAAACACAAAAAAGGCGCGTTAGATGCCAAACGCGGAAAGATTTTTACCAAACTTATCAAAGAAATTACGGTTGCTGCCCGCGTCGGCGGCAGCGGTGATGTGGACCAAAATGCACGTCTGCGGAAAGTCGTCAACGATGCCAAAGGGATGAATATGCCCAATGACACGATCGATCGCGCCATTAAACGCGGGACGGGCGAGCTTGAGGGCGTAAATTACGAAGAAATTACCTACGAAGGCTACGGCATCGGGGGCGTTGCGGTTTTGGTTGAAACAATGACCGACAACCGCAATCGAACTGTGGCGGAAATTCGTCACCTTTTCTCAAAAAACGGCGGAAATCTTGGCGAAGCCGGATCAGTGGCGTGGATGTTCGATAAAAAAGGTCTGATTATCGTGGACAAAGAAGCTAAAGCCGAAGACGAACTTTTTGAACTCGCTCTCGAAGCAGGTGCGGATGATATGCAGGACGATGGTGATGTTTTTGAAATCTACACTTCACCCGAAAATTTTGATGTAGTTCACGAAGCTCTGCAAAAGGCGGGAATTGAGTTGCAATCGGCAGAGATTTCGATGATTCCGCAAAATTACATCAAACTCGAAGGCGATGATGCCAAAAAAATGCTCAAGCTTTACGATGCGCTTGATGATAATGATGATGTGCAGCATCTTTACGCAAATTTCGATATTGATGAATCAGCTTACGAATAAGCAACTAAAAGATAAAAAATGAACGTAGAGAAATAGCTCTGCGTTCATTTTTTTAGCAACCAATTCAAAGCCGAAAGAGTCGAAAATCTGTTACAATTCAATACATTCAGAAAATCAGGAGAAAATATGAAAAAAACGGGTTTATTATTCGCAGTTTGTTTTTGTGCGTTGGTTTTTCTAGTTATCGAAGCATCTGCCCAAACACAATTCAAAGTGGTTGCTACTAAAAAAACTTCAACCTCGGAAAAGGAGATGAACCAAGCCGCTGCGGAAGGGTTTCGCTTTGATGGTGTGTCAGGCGGCGAAACGGCAATTGGCGGTTCCGAAGTTGTGGTAGTCATGTCAAAACCGGTTGACACCAATTTCAACGGACAGTTTCAATATAAGTTATTAGCGACTCAGAAAACTTCGACCATGCAAAAAGAACTTCAACAGGCAGGCGACAACGGCTTTGAATATCGTGGGCAGACCGTTTTTGAAACTACCTTTGGCGGCAAGGAAGTAGTGGTAATATTAGAAAAAGATACCAGACGGGAAGAACCAAAACGATTTGAATACAAACTGCTGGCAACTTCCAAAACTTCGACAATGCAAAAAGAACTGAACGAAGCCGGTTCCTCAGGTTTCAGATATGTTGGATTGACAACCAGCGAAACTGCTTTTGGCGGAAAAGAACTGGTTGTTATTTTGAAACGCGAAGTAAGGTAGAAAATTATTTGCAAATTTAACCTAAACCATAGATAATACAGGCTGTTTTCAGTTTACCGATTATCAAATGAAAGTTTTAGGAATTGATCCGGGAAGCGAAACGCTTGGGTGGGGCGTGGTCGAGGGTAGCGGGCTAAAATACAATTTAGTTGACTACGGAACCGTTAAATCATCCCCCAAAGAAAAATTTTCCAAGCGTTTATTAAAGATCTTTGATGGCGTAGCGGACGTTATTTGGAAATTTCAACCCGATGTTCTTTCAATTGAAGAAGCATTTTACGCGACCAATGTCAGTGTTGCCCTCAAGCTCGGACAAGTTCGTGGTGTCGTTATGCTGGCAGGAGAAAAAGCCGGAAAAGAAATTGCTGAATATGCCCCTCGTTTAATTAAACAAACGGTTGTTGGCTACGGAAACGCCGAAAAACATCAGGTTCAAGAAATGGTGCGTCTGCTTTTGCGGATGAAAACCACCCCCCAACCACATGATGCCGCTGATGCTCTGGCA
>DAORIL010000707.1:0-3447 GCA_035438525.1 Pyrinomonadaceae bacterium | reverse complement strand
GTATCAAACCGTTGGTAGCGGTGAAATTGATATTGTTTTTGTGATGGGATGGATTTCTCACCTCGAATATTTTTGGAAAGAGCCGCATTTTGCTGCCTTTCTAAATCGTCTTGCTTCGTTTTCCCGTCTGATTTTGTTTGATAAAAGAGGGACGGGGCTTTCTGACCGGGTTCCATTGAAAGAGTTGCCAACACTCGAACAACGAATGGATGATGTGCGGGCAGTAATGGAGGCAGTTGGTTCGGAAAGAGCAGTTTTGGTGGGAGTGTCCGAAGGCGGTCCAATGTGTAGTTTATTTGCGGCTACCTATCCCGAAAAAACTACGGCTTTGGTGATGATTGGAACCTACGCCAAACGTATCAAGGATGAGGATTATCCGTGGGGCGTTTCTGCCGAAGATCGCGAAAAATTTTTCGAACTTATGCGTTTAGAATGGGGAAAACCAATTGGAATCGAAGATCGTGCCCCAAGTTTGATGAATGATGATGAGTTTAGGAACTGGTGGGCGACGTATTTAAGAATGGGCGCAAGCCCGGGTGCCGCAGTTGCCTTGACCAAAATGAATGCTGAAATCGATGTGAGAAGCGTTTTACCTACTATAAGAGTTCCCACTTTGGTTATTCACCGCAACGGAGATTTATGCTTAAAAGTCGAGGAAGGGCGTTTTGTCGCCTCGCAAATTCCTGCCTGTAAATATCTGGAGTTAGGTGGAATAGACCATTTACCCTTTGTCGGGAATCAAGATGAGATTTTAGATGAAATTGAGGAATTTTTGACCGGGGTTCGGCACGCGGATGAACACGACAGAGTTTTGGCAACGGTAATGAAGGTCAAAATTGTTGATCCCCAGGCACATGCGCTCGAAACCACAAATTGGGATCAATTATTTGAACGGTCAGGTGTTTTTGTTCGACGGCAGCTTGAACTTTTTAAGGGAAACGAGATCACTTTTGACGAAAACGGAATTTTAGCCACTTTTGACGGACCTGCCCGGGCAATTCGCTGTGCTTTGGCGATTACGGATTCGGCCCACCGTTTAGGAATCCGAGTTAAAACGGGAGTTCATACGGGAGAATGTGATGTGATCGGGAATAACTTTAGCGGTTTTGCGGTAAATTTGGCTGAAAATATTGCCGACCAAGCTGAATTAGGAGAGGTTTTAGTTTCCAGAACTGTCAAAGATTTAGTGGCTGGTTCAGGTTTAACCTTTATCGAAAATAGTCTGATAGAATTCCCCCAAATATCAGGGGAATGGCGTTTGTTTAATGTCAGGCGAAACTGAAAATAAAATAAAACAAAAAAAACAAAAATCAGAAATGGACTTAATTTATTCAGAATTAAAGTGAAAAAGTAAATTATTTGTGATACCTTTGTCCCTTATGTCATGGTTAGATAACGGAGAATTATTAGCAAAAATAAGCGAATTTTTGAGTGAAGACATTGGTCGCGGCGATATTACAACCCAAGCGACTGTTCCACCCGATTCACGCGGTTTTGGTAGGTTTTTAGCCAAGGAAGATTTGGTTTTATGCGGGTTGGAGGTTGCCGAAGCTGTTTTTTTGCATCTTGATCCGGAATCTCCGCCGCTTGAAACAACCATTTCAGATGGTGAGGAAATTACGTCGGGAACCGTTTTTGCAACTCAAAAAGGGTTTGCGGACGTTTTGTTAGCAGGTGAACGAACTGCACTCAATTTAATTCAACGATTAAGTGGTATTGCCACTCTCACCCGGCAATATGTAAAAGCTATCGAGGGGACAAATGCTCATATCGTTGACACTCGCAAAACAGTTCCGGGATTACGGATGTTGGAAAAATATGCAGTGACGGTTGGTGGAGCAAAAAATCATCGGTTGGGATTAGATGATGGTGTTTTGATCAAAGATAATCATATTGCGCTCGCCGGTGGAGTCAAAGAAGCTGTGCTCGCGGCAAAAAATAAAGTTGGTCACCTGCATAAAATTGAGGTTGAAGTAACGAATTGGGGACAGCTCCGCGAGGCAATTCAAGCCGGAGCAGACATCGTTATGCTTGATAATCAAACCCCTGAAGAGACCGCTAAATTAGTCGAAATGTCCCGCAATATGAATCCGAATGTTTTGATTGAAGGGTCGGGCGGAATGAATTTGGATACGGTCCGTTCGTTTGCCGAAGCGGGAGTGGATTTGATCAGTGTCGGAAAAATTACCCATTCGGCCCGCGCAGTTGATATCAGTTTCAAAATTCAAACAATTTGAAATTAGGCTAAATTTGTTGATTTTGGATTCTCTTGATCAGTTAAAGCCAACATGTCTGCGGTTGGCTTCAACGTTGGCAAAAACCAAATTAAAAGCATTGAGACTAATAAGGCAATTGTGCAAACAAACCCCGCTTCGACTCCATAATGTCCACCTGTCAGCCAGGTTGGACCTTGATCAATTGCTCTCAATAAAGGGTTTGGGGCGATTTGTGAAATTCCGCTAACATTAATGCCGAATACTGCTCCCTGAAACCAATTCCAAGCCAAATGCAATCCGAATGGAAACCATAAACTACGAGTTTTAAGATAAGCAATTCCAAACCAAATTCCCGCTAAACCGGTGTTTATAGTTGAAATTATATTGGCATCAGGATTACCTAAATGAGCTAAGGCAAATGGTAATGAAGTGAGTAAAATACCTAACCAGGCTAATTTGGCTCTAAAAAGGGTTTGCATAACATAACCCCTAAACATAACTTCTTCGGCGGCAGCTGCGATAAAAAAAACACCAAAAGAACTAATTAAAGTCCATACAATCAAATTCATTTCGGTAGTTTGATTTCTCACTAAACTAATTCCATCAGTCGGCATTGCTAAAAGAACGGCAAACGCAATGGATAATCCACCCAAAATTAATCCCAGTAAAAAATCTTTGAGCCAGGTTCGGTTAAAGACCCAACCCAAGGCTTTGAGTGGTAAATCTTCAAAGATTTTTCCGCACAACCAGCCGAGAATAGTAGCTAAAACGGTTGAAATTAATGAAGTAGTCGCAAGTCCTTGAGGTGTATAAAGAAACGAAACTTTTTCATCTCCGGTAATAATTTGAATTGTAAAAAACAAAGCAACCTGCAAAACGATGGAGAAAAAAAAGAAAAGAGCAGTAAAAATTGCAAAACGCCAACCGCTTCTAAGTCTTCCAACCGAATTTAAAAAGAGATCGTTCATAATTTTTAGGGTGAATTTATAGAGTTTATAGAGGTTCTGGAGTAAAATGCAAATTATGGATGCAAACATTCCCAAGGTTTCTAAACGCCGTTCACCGCCGTGGATCATTGGCGGATTAGTGCTTTTTTCGTTGATCATGTTGATTATGCTCCAATCTTCAAACCTTTGGAAAAGTTTTTCGATTGAAACTGCGAATGATACGCTTTTACTTTTCGGGCTTTCCTCGCTTAATTTTATTGCTTTCATAATATTTGCCTTCATTT
>DAORIL010000706.1:0-3452 GCA_035438525.1 Pyrinomonadaceae bacterium | reverse complement strand
TCTTCTGTTTTGGGGGCAAGCCAGCTGCAGCAGTCGAGCTCCGCTCAGCTGCAATATCAGTAATCGAAACAATCCGCTGCAATTTTGCCATCTTGTCAAAAAATGCTCGTAAGTTATTGAAATTACTGTCAACCTCGATTTCGACCGGTTTTGCCATAATTGCTTCTTGCTGACTATCTTCACGAGGACTAAACCGACTCAAAATCAGACGACTGTCTCGGGCGGTGTCTTGTAAGCCTTGCAAAACATTGGTAATTTCGCGGTCTTCAGGCAACAGGACTTTTAGCTCATCATACTCTGCCGATTTACTGGCAAAGAGTGTGCGAAACTCGTTGATTCTTTGTGTAGCAACTTGAGCGGCTTGGTTTTTAGCCTGTAATTGTCCGATTTGGTCATTTAATCCCTGAATTTCAACTCGGGTTGGGCTGGTTACAAAATACCAGACCCCACCATAAATCAGGGCGGCAATACCTACCAAAATTGTAAGTTGGTAATACCAAGCGAGTGCTTTTAGCTTATCCATCATTTTAGTATCCTCTTTTGATCAATACGATAAATTCTTGTTTTTCAGTCAGTTGCTTTTAGTTCTTAGCAACTTGAGGGGCAGGCTGATTAGCTGCAGGCGGAGGTTGTGCGCCATTCGGTTGCGGTGCGCCATTCGGAGCAGGTGCGCCATTTGGCGGAGTATTGCTCGCTGTCATTTGACCATTGTTAGCGGCTCCGGATTTTGATGGCGTGTAAGCACAACGAATTGTGAAATTTACAATTTGCGGCACTTGAGCATTTGGATCATTTGCCACCGGAGTTACGCCCGGCATATCTTTTTTCTGAGTTTCAATTCCTAAATTAGAGAAAAGACCGCCTGAAAACTCAAGACTGCTCCCAAATCTAGTGACAGCAGACTCATCCGGTGAACTACCTTTAATGGTAAGTTGGTCGCCTTTTTGGTCAACACTTTCGAGATAAATCCCTGGAGTCATTGAAATTCTTTCACGCAAGGCTTCTAAAACTGCACTCGGACCGGCTTGTGATGCTCTGAGTTTTTTAATGGCAGCAATTCGACCATCAATATTGGCAATCTTTTGCTCAAGGTCTTTTTGCTCTTTCATTACAGTTTCTAGTTGTTTGGCAATTTCTTGTTGATTAGCCAATTCTTTTTCGGCATCAGCTTTTGCCATTGAAGTGCTGATAATATCCCAACCAATCAGAGCCGTAGTTAAAGCAATCACGGCAACTGACATCAAAATAAGTTTTGACATTGGGCTGGAGACTTTCTTATCAACTGCTGTCACCGCTCCGGTCTGTCTGTCTGTAACTGAATCTAAAAGGTTTATCTTAATCATTTTGCTTCCACCCCTCTTAGTGCCAAACCAACGGCAACTGCCATCTCAGGCATAATTTCACTCAAATAATCAGGGTCAAATTTGCGCGTATCCACTTTGATTTGACGGAATGGGTCTAAAATTTCGACCGGAAGTTCAAGACGTGCTGAAAGCTGTTGGCTTAAACCTTCAAGTTTTGAACCGCCGCCCGAGATCAAGATCTTTTGCACCTGAACTCCGCCGTTTTCGTCAGTAGCACGATAAAAGTCAAAAGTTTTTTGAATTTCCATCGCTACTGTTTCCATCACATTATTCATCAATGGTTCAATCGCTTTTTCTTCGATATTGTCAGTAGCTTCGGCAACTCCGCGTTTGACAGCTTCGGCGTGTTGAAAACTAATTCCCAAACTTCTTTGCAGAACATCGGTAAATTGGCTTCCGCCAACCGTAATATCACGGGTAAATAATGAGCGGCTGCCTTGGACGATGTTAATATTCATCGTCGAAGCACCGATATTGAGCAAAGTCACAACATCGGTTGGTGAAGGCTGATAATTAACTTCATAACAGTTTTGCAGAGCAAAAGTATCAACATCAATCACCACCGGCTGTTTGCCCGAAAGCTGAATCGCCTGTTTAATATTGTCAATTCTTTCGCGTTTGCAAGCCGCAATTAAAACGTGAGTAGCTTCAGGAGTTTCTTCCGTAACGTGATAATCCAAACTGACATCAGCCAGATCATATGGAATATGTTCTTCGGCGTGCCAGTCTATTGATTCTTCAAGTTCTTCGAGGCTCATCGGCGGCAGGACAATATTTTTGATGATGACTGAGTGTCCGCTTACGCCTGTAACTACCTGAGTTGCCTTAATTTGATAGTTTTGACAGATATTTTGAATGGCTTCGGAAACAATATTTAACTCCATAATTTGTCCGTCAACGACTGTGTCGCCGGGCAAATTTTCAAAGCCAACACTGACCAAATTCAAATTACTCATTTTGCCTTCTAATTCAACCGCTTTGATTGAACTTGAGCCGACATCGAGACCCGCAACGCTTTTCTTCTTACCGAATAGCATTATCTTCCACACTCCTTTTTGCTTTCACTTATGTTTGTGCAAATTCGCATTCTTTTATCTCAATTTTTCGCCAACGAAACGGCGTTTTGATTTGGAGATTCTTGTGTCACCTTGTTCGGACTTGTTCTGACAGGTCATTTTTGGAATGGTTAAACTGAAAGTAGTATCAAGAACACCGTTCGTTTTTTTTATTTACATTGAGCGCAACATTTGAAACTTCTTTTGGTTGCGACAGCGAAAATTCGAGTTCGTAGGTGACGATAGGATTTAACGACAATACTGTCGCCATCAAATTAAAATTACAACACCTAACAAAATCTGTCAACAATAATTTACAATGTTTAACAGTTTTTGGCAATATTTTTTCCAAACTGAGTTTAATTCTGTCAAATTGAATGATTTGGTCGGTTATTTTGAATGATTGGCAACTTTTTAAGTCTTTGGTTTTGGGAAAAACAATTTGAAGAATGGCAAGGTGTTTAAGAGTCTGTTTAAATTTTCCTTAAAATCGCTGAAAGCGATAAATTTAATAGCGTGGGGTAAAGCAGAGCGACCCCCCACGCTATTATAAAAAAAGCAATCGGACGCTGAAAATGTCCAACTCTCAACGATTGATTTTCGTCACTTTCAGCAACGGAATGTTTGTTTTATCAAACGCCTCGGATGCTCCCAACGCTATTACATCAGTCACTTTCAGTGACAAAAAGGAATAGTTTTCTAAATTTAAACCGACTCTAAATTATTGATGAAAAGGTCAAGTGAAGATAACTGTTAATATACTTCATTTAAGGCAATAAAAGACCTCGCTGCTCTGGAAAGCAGTCTTTGATCGATTCATTTTTCTATCAACTCAGTTCTTCTTCTTTCTGCCCGCGATCAGTTTTTCTGCCACCTTCGCCAACAATTGCTCCCAGTCAGTTTGGATCGGTCGGGTCGGATCGAACAGAAGATCTTCCGATTGGAACTGTTCATCTCCGGCAAGAGAATTTCGTTGCTTGACCATTGCCGCATAAAGTCTTTCGGTCTGAGCCGCAGCCCGTCTGACCACCTC
>DAORIL010000705.1:0-3454 GCA_035438525.1 Pyrinomonadaceae bacterium | reverse complement strand
TACCGCTTTGGAAGAATTGAACGTTGATGTAGCGATACTCGACATTGATATGCCGCGCAAAGACGGTTTTGAAGTGGTGCGACTAATCAAACAAAAGCGGCTGACGGCAGCAATCATTTTCCTGACGATGCACAAAGATGAAAGATTTCTTAATACCGCATTTGATTTAGGTATTAAAGGTTATATTCTCAAAGACAGCGCAGTGACGGAAATTGTCCAGTGCATCAAATCCGTCACCGAAGGGAAGGAATTTGTCAGCCATCAGCTTTTAGGGTTTTTAATAAAACGCGCCCGAAACGCTGCCGAACTAGCCCAAAAAAAGCCGCAGGTAACCCGTTTGACGCCGACCGAAAGACAAATCTTAAAACTTATCGGCGACTACAAAACCAGTAAAGAAATTGCCGAACAAATGGCAATCGGCATCCGAACGGTCGAACATCACCGCGCCAATATTTGTGAAAAAATGGAACTCAGAGGCAATCACGCCCTCATTAAATTCGCCGTTGAGCATAAATCGGAACTGTAAAGAAAGAAGGGTGACAGGGTGAAAGATTACCGCTTACAACCTTGAATCTGTGATTTCAGATTTAGGCTTGTAAAGCAAAGATTATCCCATCTCCCTGTCTTCCCATTCTCCCTTTCTCTTTTCCCACTTGTCTGCTTATCCGTAGAACTACGGATAAAAACTTTGTAGAACTACGGATAAAAATTTCGTAATTCTCTCCATAAAAAAACGGTAATTCACTCCATTCAAAAACGCTTTCAATTCAGCCATACTCCTTACCGTAATTAATCTTTTATAAAACTTTTGTAGGAAAATTAATCTATGACCAATCTGCCGGAAAGTCGCCGATCCGACGTCGTTGTTCAGGAACTCGAGTCCGAAATCCTGATCTATGATCTGAAAATGAACAAAGCTTTTGCGCTTAACAAAACTGTTGCGACTGTTTATCGGGCGTGCGACGGCAAAACATCTTTTGCCGAACTTAAACTTAAATCCCAATTTACCGATGAGATCATTTACTTAAGTTTGGATGAACTGAAGAAAGAAAATCTATTGGAATCCGATTCTTACGTTTCACCCTTTACGGGAATGACGCGGCGCGAAGTAATTCGTCAAGTCGGATTTGCAACCGTGATCGTCTTGCCGGTGATTTCATCACTCGTTGCACCGACATCCTCCCACGCTGCTAGTGTCAATACTTGCCCGGTGGGACAAAACCCGGCAGATCCTGTCGGGATACAGGGAAGAACTGATACTTGCGGTTGCGGAACAAATGTCGGAGCTGGAAATACATGCTTGCGTGGAACAACCGGTGCTATTCCCAGCACCTGTCGAACAGGTTGTCTTTGCCGGGCAACATTTTGTTCTCCTGTTACAAGCACCTGCATCGGTCTTTGTGAATAACCGGAGGATAACGTTATGGGAGAACGTGTCAAACGCGCCAAGCAGTGTCTTAAATGTCTAAAGTTTAATCCGCTCAAGACTAAACGGTGTCAATATTGTGATTTAAGGTTTGTTTCGTCCAAAAGGAGTATTTGGCTCACTAGAATCAAATACTTTTTACTAAACTCCATCAAATAACTAGGTTCTGTTGACATCAGAAAAATTTATTAAAAGTATCGTTAGTGACGGCATATTTATAGCCGGATTTGAAAAAAATAATTTAAGTTCCGTAGGAACGACCTATTTTTTATGCCGTTGCTCTGCAACTCAATGATTTTTTTGACGATTGAGCTACAAACATTCCGCTCCTCCGGAGCTGATTTCTTTATGACAACAAAAGCTAGCGATTTTCTTTAACAGGTAAACTCTTTCAATTCAGTCATACTCGTTACGGTAAGAGGCTAACTATGAAATTTCTAATCGTCGAGGACAACGAATTGATGCGCCGTTTGATTAGGAGTGTCGTATCTGAGATCGCTGAGACAATTGACGAATGCTCGAATGGGAAAGAGGCTGTAACCGCCTTTGAACGTCATCGACACGATTGGGTTGTAATGGATATTGAAATGCCGGAGATGGACGGTTTGACCGCAACAGCCAAAATCATCGCCATTGACCCCAATGCCCGCGTCATCATTGTCACGCAACACGACAATAAAAATCTTCGGGAAGATTCCATCAAAGCGGGAGCGGTTGCGTTTATTGCCAAAGAAAATCTACTCGACATTCGTGCAGTTCTCTCTTCTGTGACGCCGCAAGATTTAAATGAAAAATAAATCTTGCGGACTATTTAGGAACGCTGTCTAATAATAAATTTTGGACAATCGCCAAATCTTTTTCAATAGGAATGCCTTGATTGAGAATTGCTTGGAAGCAGGTGCTGGCTTCGTCAAATCTTTTTTGATGAATAAAAGACATTACTTTTGCGGCGTAGATGTTAGCTTTTTTTTCGTCGTTAACTAAACTTATTGAATAATCAAAAGCCTTTTCAATGTCGTCGTTTGAAAAATCATCGAATGAATATATTTGATCTAATTTTTCAGGCGGGATTTGATTAATATATTTATAGACTACGCTGGAGGCTTTTGGAATATCTTCTTTAAACTCAAAATGATCTCGTAAATACCAATGCAAAAGATGAATCCAAGGAGTAAAATAATGTGCAAAATCTTGTTGCAGCACATAGCTCACATTTGGAATCAGAGAACTGTAAAAATCTTTAACAATAGCACTCGTCAGCTCCCAATTTTTCATTGCATCTACTAATAAGAATTCTATTTTGTTTCCATTCCAACCGATTTCCTTTAGATCACCTGCACAAATTTCGATTCTATCAGCATATTTCTTGGTTCGGCGTTTGTATTCTGCCAAAAAACTATCGCCTTCTTTGAATTTTCCGACCAGATTTGTTCCTGCAACTCCATCTTTCATTACCTCAGACCAAATAAAAGTGTCATACGCAAAAACTTTTCTCCTGGAATCGGTAAAGGATGGATTTTTTAATAATCCGGCGACTAAAGGAATTGTCGTGGAGCCAAGCCAACAGCCTAAATCAACGATTTCGCCTTTTCCCGAATATAGTTTTTCACCGTATTTGGCAAAATAATCCTGCTCGTTTTTTGAAGTCATTCCCAGTAATTCGCCTGTTACAATCCGTTTTGCTCGCATATAAGAATTGTAAATAAACTGATTACTTTTAAATTTTGCTCTTAAGTTTCGTAACACTTTAACTATTCCTTTAATATTTGATAAAAAATCCGGGATTAATAAATAACGAGCAAAATAATGAGCAAACTATAGCAGAACAATAAAGAATAAATCCAGATTATTATGTCGCTTTGAACTGATTAGTCGGTCAATTTGACTAATTATTTTGTGAGCTAAAATGGGGGTAAAATGCGTAAAAATGATGTAAATACAAGAAAATACGTAGGTTTAGGCACATTTGGATTGAATGGCACAAACCTTGCACTAATATAAAATGCCTGACGGCAATAAGTTTTAGTG
>DAORIL010000704.1:0-3455 GCA_035438525.1 Pyrinomonadaceae bacterium | reverse complement strand
AATGTGGGTTTATGACCTTGAAACATTAAAATTCCTTGCAGTTAATGAATCTGCCATTGATCATTACGGCTATTCGCTTGAAGAATTTCAGTCAATGACGATCAAAGATATTCGTCCCACAGAAGAAGTTTCTTTATTGCTCAATCAAATAAGTGATCTTAAGCAGGATTTAGTTCACGCCGGAACCTGGAGACACCGCAAAAAAGACGGCTCAATTATTTTTGTAGAGATCAGCTCGCATGAACTGAGATTGGACGGCAGAAAAGCGGGGTTAGTGCTGGCAAATGATATTACCGAACGTAAATTGGCAGAAAAAGCTTTACAGGAAAGTGAGCAAAGATTAACGGAAACTCTCGATGATATGTTGGAAAGCTATATTATCATCAGCTACGATTGGCGTTTCCTTTATCTTAACGAAAGTGCCGCCCGCCAAGGTCAAATGCCAAAAGAAAATTTTATAGGTAAGCCACTTATTGAAATCTACCCGGGATTTGAGGAAACAAAAGTTTATTCAGTTTTTAAAGAATGTATGGAGCAGAGGGTGGCGACTCAAATTGAAGACGAATTTACTCACATTGATGGTAGCAGCAATTGGTATGAATTCAATATCCAGCCCTCAAACGAAGGAATCATCATTCGTTCGGTTGATATTACCGCCCGCAAACAATTCGAAAAAGATTTACGCCAAAAAGAAGAGGAGCTTGTTGCTACTGATAAGCGTTTAGCTGAAATTATTGAAGGAATGACCGAGGCTTGTTTTGCACTGGATTCAGACTGGAAATTCACTTTTGTTAATGATAAATCCGAAAAACTTCTCCGCCATAGCCGCGAGAAAATGCTTGGAAAATCAATTTGGACAGTCTTTGATAAATTGGTCGGAACTCCAATGGAAGAAAGCTACCAAAAGGCGATGAAAGAAAGGGTTCCGGTTTCATTTGAAGCTTTTTCACCCATTGCCAAACGGTGGCTGGATATTCGCCTTTTTCCTTCCGGCGAAGGATTGGCAGCCTTTCTGCTGGATATAAATGAGCGAAAAAAATTGGAAGTGGAAAGGCAAAAATTTGTTTCACTGGCTGAAAATAGTGCCGAATTTATCGGAATGTGTGATCTTGAGGGAAATGCTCTTTTCGTCAATGAAGCGGGTTGGAAAATGGTCGGTTTGGAAACTTTAAATGATGCCATGGAACGAAAATTGACCGATTTCTTTTTCCCGGAGGATTGCGAGTTTATTCTCAACGAGTTTTTGCCGGTAGTTATGGAAAAGGGTAATTCCGAGGTAGAGATTCGATTTCGGCATTTTCAAACCGGCAAACCGATTTGGATGCTCTATAACGTGTTTGTGATTAAAGACGAGTATAAAGAAATAATCGGATTTGCTACTGTTAGCCGTAATATTACCGAGCGCAAAAAGGCAGAATTTGAGCTTCAGCAGCTTTATGAAACACTTGAACATAAAGTAGTGGAGCGAACTTCCGAACTAAATGCTGTTAATAAGGAATTAGCCGCTTTTTCATATTCTGTTTCGCACGATTTACGCGCCCCGCTAAGAACTTTGGACGGTTTTAGTTTGGCATTGCTTGAGGATTATGAAGATAAAATAGATGACGTCGGAAAAAATTATCTCGAGCGGATTCGAAACGGAAGCCAGCAAATGGCGCGTTTAATTGATGATATGTTAAAGCTCTCGCGGGTTACCCGAACTGAGATAAATAAAGAAAAAATCAATTTGAGCGAGATTGTTAAATCAATTGCCAAAAATCTTCAGGAGCAGCAGCCTCGTCAGAATGTAACTTTTGAAATTAAAGAAAAGATTTTTACGGTCGGTGACGAAAGATTATTGCGAATTGCACTCGAAAATTTGATTGGCAATGCCTATAAATTTACCTCGAAACGTGAGGATGCCAGAATTAGTTTTGGAAAAACCAGAAAAGGCGAAGAGCTGTTTTATTTTGTTAGTGATAACGGGGCGGGATTTGATATGACCTATGCGGATAAATTATTTGGGGCTTTTCAAAGGTTTCACAGCGCAAAAGATTTTGAAGGAACCGGAATCGGATTAGCCACTGTTCAGCGAGTCATAAACAAACACGGCGGACATATTTACGCCGAAAGTAAAGTTGGAGAAGGAACAACTTTCTATTTTTCGATCAAATAAAGGGGAAGGGTATTATGGAAGACAAATCAATTTTATTAGTTGAAGATAATCCTAATGATGAATTATTGATGTTGCGGGCATTAAAAAAGAACAATATTGCTAACCAAGTAATTGTTGCTCACGATGGAGTGGAAGCACTCGATTATCTTTTTGGAACAGGTGAATACGTCGGGCGTGATTTAAATAGTATGCCGCAACTAATGCTGCTGGATCTTAAATTGCCAAAGATTGACGGGTTAGAAGTTTTGAGACGGGTTCGGGCAGATCACCGGACAAAATATATTCCAGTCGTAATTTTAACAACTTCTGCCGAACAAAAAGACATCATTGATAGTTATGATCTAGGAGCTAACAGTTATGTTCAAAAACCGGTGGATTTTAACGAATTTATCCAGGCTACTCAACAACTTGGTTTATATTGGCTGGTAATCAATAAGAATGTTTCCAAATAGCAATTAAAAAGATGAAAAAACTTCGAGTATTAAATGTTGAAGACTTAGAAGATGACTCCGCCTTACTTTTGCGACACCTGAAAGTCAACGGCTATGATGTTCAATCTAAACGGGTTGATACAGTTGAGGATATGAAAGATGCCCTTGCCGAACAGGAATGGGACATTATCATTTCAGATTTTCAGATGCCTTATTTAAATGGTCTAATCGCTCTCCAAGTCCTGAAAGAATCAAAACTAGATATTCCTTTCATAGTTATTTCAGGGACGATAGGCGAGGAGGTAGCAGTTAAGGCAATGATTGCCGGAGTCAATGATTATTTGATGAAAGATAATCTGGCACGGCTGGTTCCTGCAATTGAACGCGAATTACAGGAAGCTGCCAATCGCAAGGCTCGCCGCGAAGCTGAACAAAATCTTAAAGAAAGCGAAAAACGGCTCCAGCTAGCCCTCTCGGCAGGCGGATTGGGGGTTTGGGAGTGGAACATTCAAACCGACCATGTTTACTGGTCTCCCGAATGTTTTGAAATTCTTAAAATCAAAAATTTCGATGGAACTTTGGAAGGTTTTCTAAATTTGCTTCATCCCGAAGATGTTGAATTTGTGATGAATTCAACAAAAACTGCCATAGAAAACAAAATATTTTTTGCGGCTGAATTTCGTATTATCAATTCTTTAGGTGAAATCCGTTGGGTGGCAAATTCGGGGCAAACCGAATATGGACTAGACGGAACTCCGCTTCGATTAATTGGCACTGTTAAAGACATTACTGAACGAAAAGAAGCCGAATCCGCAATTCGTGAGTCGGAAGAAAAGTTCCGGGCGCTGGTTCAGGCTACAACTCAATAT
>DAORIL010000703.1:0-3456 GCA_035438525.1 Pyrinomonadaceae bacterium | reverse complement strand
GAAAACCTAAATCATGAACTTTTTGTTTTTCTTTATCCATATTCAAAGAACTTTACCTCATAATTTGTCTATTCATCAAACAAACTTTAGGATAGTGAAATAGATGAAAAAATACGTCATCAAACGCGACGCGGCATCTTTGCCCGAAAAGCTCTCCCGTTATCAAGCCGAATTGAATGCGGAACAATTTCGCGTGGTAACGGCAAAACCGCAGGCTTCGTTAGTTGTTGCCGGAGCAGGAACGGGAAAGACACGGACGATAACTTATCGGGTCGCGTATCTTATTGAACAAGGAATTTCGCCAAACAGAATCCTTCTTGCAACTTTTACCAATCGCGCGGCTAGAGAAATGCTCAAGCGGGTTGAATCGCTGACAGGTTCGCAGAATGTTCATAAGATCTGGGGCGGAACATTTCATCGCATCGGGAATTTAATTCTCCGAAGACACGCTGAATCTATCGGATTTTCTAATAATTTTTCTATCCTCGATAGCGAAGACTCGAAAGATTTTGTCTCAACCTGTGTTGATGAAGCCTTAATTGATACTAAATCGAAGCGTTTTCCCAAAGCTGAAGTTCTCCAAGACATCATCAGTTATGCGACCAACCGCGACACACCGATTGAAGATGTCATCATCAATAAATATCCGTATTTTGAACCTTTGATCTCGCAAATCAAGATCGTTGATACGGTTTATCATGCCCGCAAACGGGAGCGGAATGTGATGGACTACGACGATTTGTTGTTGAACTGGAAACGTCTGCTTTTGGAAAAACCGGCGATTGCCGAAGTCTATGCTGAACAATTCCAGCATATTCTGGTTGACGAATATCAGGACACGAATCGTTTACAGGCTGAAATCATTGACTTGTTAGCAGTCAAACATCGCAATGTGATGGTCGTCGGCGATGATGCACAGGCAATTTTTGCGTGGCGTGGGGCAGAGTTTAAGAATATTTATGAGTTTCAGAAACGTTATCCCGAAGCCGAGCTTTATAAACTTGAAACAAATTATCGTTCGACACCCGAAATCTTAGGTTTGGCCAATGTTTCGATTGCCGCTAACCGCAAACAGTTTCCCAAAGTTCTGCAAGCCGTTCGTAAATCAAAGGATTTCAAACCTGCGTTAATTCCCTGCTCGGATGTCGAACAGCAATCAGCGTTTATTGCCTCGCGGATTCTCGAATTGCGGGACGAAGGCGTTAAGTTAGAAGACATCGCCGTTTTGTATCGCTCGCATTATCACTGTCTGGAATTGCAATTGGAACTAACGCGGCGCGGAATTCCCTATTCGGTCAGGAGCGGAACACGTTTTTTTGAACAGGCGCACATTAAAGATGTCACATCGTTTCTCAAACTTATCGTTAATCCGCGCGATGAACTAGCCTGGAAACGGGTTTTGCTGATGATTGACGGTGTTGGCAAAGTAACTGCGAATAAAATATGGGAACGTCTGGCATTTGCCGAGAGTCCGTTGGAATTGGTCAAAGCCGAAGGAGAAACACAAACACAGGCAGAAACGCGCCCGTTAGGAAGCGTGTCCAACGCAATCGAAAAGCAATCTTCTGCACTCGCTCTTTCGCCCAAATTAAAGCAGGGCGCAGGCTGGCGAAACTTTGCTAAGTTATTGATAGAGCTGACCAATGATGATACAAAAGACAATCCTGCCCGACAGATCGAATTGATCTTGACCAGCTTTTACGAAGAGCATTTGCAAGCTAATTTTGAAAATGCCGAAGCACGTTTAGAAGATTTGCGGCAGCTTGCGCTCTATGCGACACGCTACGAAACAACCGAAGCATTTTTATCCGATTTAGCATTAATAGCAACTGAGAATTTTAATACCCCGATTTCAGGCGAAGATGTTATCGAAGGAGGTGACGATGACGAAATGCTGACTCTTTCATCCGTTCACCAAGCCAAAGGATTAGAATGGAAAGTCGTTTTTATCCTCTGGGCAGCGGACGGACGATTCCCTTCGCCCCGTGCACTAAAAGATTATGACGGTGAAGAAGAAGAACGCCGTTTGTGGTATGTCGCCCTGACCCGCGCCAAAGACCAACTTTATCTGACCTATCCGATGCTAACCGTTGATTATTCACGCCAAACGATTTTGCTCAAACCTTCACGTTTTATCACCGAATGTCCCGCCGATTTATTCGAAATTTGGAGTTTAGAAGAAGAAGCACCACAATTTGATGCTCCATTGAGTTTGCCTGAGAAAGATATTGAGTATTTGAATTGAATCAGGTAAAAAAAATACATCCAACGAAAAACATTTCATATTTTAGCCCGTGAAACGGGTGTCAGCATCAAGCCCTGTGTGTGAGCGCAGGGTAGAATCCGAACAAGAAGATAGCTCGTGTAACGAGCGACAGAAATAAACAACATTGAACGTTTCTATCGCAATCTCCGATAGCTTTAACTATTGTTGTGGCTAGACCTAGCGTTACGCAATGCTCCACACTAGGCTTTATGCTTCCGCCATTTTCAATGGCTAAATGGGGATTGTTAGATTTATTTTCCACACATTATCAAAGTTTTTCTACTCGATAAGGAAACAATCTGAAATTTGAGCTTTGAAAGTGATGGTAAAACATTGCTCCTTTACTCTTTTACATAGAAAAAGCTACTTTTTTGGCTCAGTCAGTAACCCTAAAAGCAGCTTTTCTTGTATTTGAGATAGCCTTTGCTATATTTTTAATACCCTTTGCTATTTTTGAAATAGCATTCGCCGTATTTGAAATAGGATTAGCTATATTTTTAATAGCCTTTGCTATATTTTTAATAGCTTTTGCTATTTATTTGTTATCTTCGCCTGTCTTTTTATTGTCTTCACCAGTCTTTTTAGTAGTTTTTTGAGCTTCAAACCTAACGCTAAGGTCTTCATAGATAGCTTTGGCATTTGGAACATTCAGTTTGGCGGCTTGTCCAACCGAATTGTAATAAGCTAAGGCAGCAACGTAGGCTTCGCTGCCACAGAGAACCGCCGTATCATCGAGATTGGCTACAATTTGTGAAAGCGCACGAAGTAAATTATTTAAGTCGCCAAATGCTTTATAATCAACTTCCATTTCTGCCACATCTAAATAAGGTGGAACAAATTCAGGATTAGATTTTGCGTATTGAATAGCTTTTTCGACAAATGGCACGCTTTTATCTTTCATCTTGGCAAGAGCCCGTTTATTTGCCACGTCAAGAGCAATCAAATGTGGTTGAAGAGTTTCCAATAATGTTTGCATTGCTTGAGTTATTGCGATTCTATCTGCTTCCGACAAAGTCAGAGAAATTCTATTTTCGTTCATATTTTTGATACTCCGTTTAGGGTTAGAACTTCAAAAATGAAGTTGGGATTATTGTTAAGGGGGGTTAAGGGTTTGGGGTAGTGCGTTGATTCTAATACCTTTATCTATTTTTAGTCAAGAAAAATTTATTCTCTTATTTTTAGCGGTAAAT
>DAORIL010000702.1:0-3465 GCA_035438525.1 Pyrinomonadaceae bacterium | reverse complement strand
CGGTGTCGAATCACGTGGGTTTATTTTCGGCGCACCATTGGCTTGTAAACTTGGCGCAGGATTTGTTCCTGTGCGGAAACCAAAGAAACTACCGGCGGAAAAAGTCTCTGTTTCGTATGATTTAGAATACGGGCAAGATACTTTGGAAATGCACAAAGACGCGGTTGGCGAAGGTCATCGGATTTTAATTGTTGACGATTTGTTAGCGACCGGCGGAACTGCGCGCGCTGTTTGCGATTTGGTCGAAGGAATGAAAGGCAAAATCGTCGGATTGTCGTTTGTGGTTGAATTAACTTTCTTAAACGGACGCGCCAAATTTGACGGCTACAACGTCAAATCATTATTAAGTTATGATGATTAAGGTTTGTTGATCCGCAATCCGAAATCGGATTTGCTCCCGTAGCTCAGTTGGATAGAGCGTTCGCCTCCTAAGTGAAAGGTCGCAGATTCAAGTTCTGCCGGGAGCATTTAATTTTTCCTGATTTTTTTCAAATGATTAAAATTGAGTGGTTTTATCAAAGTTCAAAAGGTAAAATTGTCAACCAAATTATATTTTTTAGAAGTGAGGGTTCAAATGTCAAAATTAAAGTTTTTAATATTTTTACTAGCGATATGTTCGGTAATTTTAACGACTGCCAGCGCGGCTAATTTGGTGGGTGAACCGCCCGCAGTTGGTTCAGAAGCTCCAACCTTTAAGTTAACCAGCAACGAAGGTAAAGAGGTTAAATTAAAATCTTATAAAGGAAAATGGGTAGTTCTTTATTTTTACCCGAAAGATTTTACCAGCGGCTGCACACTTGAAGCGAAAAATTTTCAACGCGATTTAGCCAAATATGAAGCAGCAAAGGCTGTTATTTTGGGAGTTAGTGTTGATACTGCCGAATCACACAAAAGTTTTTGCACCAAAGAAGGTCTGAGTTTCAAACTTTTATCGGATACGGATGGAAAAATTTCTTCGCTTTACGGTTCAATAATGGAACGTGAGGGCAATAAATTCTCCACTCGCAATACTTTTATCATTGATCCCAAAGGAAAAATTGCCAAAGTTTTTACCGGAGTTAAACCCGGCGGACACAGCGACGAAGTTCTGGCTGCGTTGGCTGAATTACAGAAAAAATAAACCCCAAATAAATTCAAAATAATTTTTATCCGCACTTAATAATATTTCTATGTCTAAAATTGAAACTTTTGCAGATTATAAAAATGCAATTGATCCGTTGGTTTTGTATCCACGGCGGACACAACTTGAAGCATTGCAATATGTTGCATTAGGTTTGAACGGGGAAGCGGGAGAAGTTGCCGAACAAATCAAAAAAGCAATGCGGAATGACGGCGGGGAACTTTCGCCGGAACGCATTGAATTAATGAAAAAAGAAGCGGGAGATGTCCTTTGGTATTTGACTCGTTTAGCGGCGGAACTGGGAACTAGTTTGGACGAAATTGCTCAAATAAATGTCGAAAAGCTTTTTGCCAGAAAAGAAAAAGGCAATCTGAAACACGAGTAAAAACAAGCAAAAAGTAAAAAGTAGAAAGGTAAAAGTGAAAAAGATCTGTATTTTTTACACTTTCTTGCAAAATAATTTTGGCTCTATTTATTGTATTATCAACAGTTAAAAGCAACCTGACAAATTTTCTTTAAGACTGACAAAAAATACTGACATTTTTTCTGGAAAGATTTTGGTAATAAAACTTTCTATAAACAACGGAATAAAACGGTTGGTCAAGCGCAGTGGCAAGCAAAACAAAATGCTCTTCCAGACGGTATTTGTTCGAGTCTTATATAGTTCTTCTTTTCTGAATTTTAATGAGTCGTATGGCGAGATACGACTCATTATTTTTTTTGAGCCACAGACAAAACAATCAAGTAAAAAGAAAAGTAAAAAGTGAAAAAGTTATGAGAATCTTTTTCGTGTCTTTTCGTGTTTGTTCGTAGCTAAATTTTATGGCAAATTGAAAGGCAGAAACCCGCGCGTGAGCAAGGGTGTTGATCAATCTATATGCAAAAAGTCCTGACAGCCAAAGAAATGCGCGAAGTTGACCGCCTAACGACCGAAAAATACGGCATTCCGTCAATAATTTTAATGGAAAATGCCGCCCACGCCGCCGCCCGTGTGATAAATGAAAAACTTGGCGGAAGTGTCAAAGGGAAACGATTTTTAGTTCTATGTGGCAAAGGGAATAACGGCGGAGATGGGGCAGCTTTGGCTAGGATTTTGTGGACGCAAGGTGCAAGTGTTCAAATTTTTCTTTTTGGAAAAGTTGAAGATACTAAAGGAGATGCACGAGTTAACTTTGAAATTGCGAAAAAATTATGTGACGAGGGTTTTTTTATTTATGGAATGAACTACATTTATTTTGATGAAGTAGAAGATTATGAAACCTTTCAAAAAAAGAGTTTTATTAGAGAAGATGTTTGTATTGATGCACTTTTTGGAACTGGGTTAACCAGAAAGGTTGAAGGACTGTTAGAAAATGTTATTAGTGGGATAAATCATTACATTCCAGGGGGGCGGGGGCAAGATTCTCTGATTATCTCAATAGATTTACCATCGGGACTAAATTCAGATTCTTCAACTTATTATTCAATTATTGCAGGCGGAACAGAAGTAAAAAATTATTTATTTACTGCAACTCAACCTGATTTAACTATAACTTTTACTGCTCCAAAATTAGCAAATGTTTTTCCGCCTGTTTGTCATGCAAGTAAAGAACTCTTGGTTGTAAATATCGGCTCACCTGACGAACTTATTTCTGAATCCCCTTCAAAATTATTTTTGGCAGAAAATAGTGATGCTAAATTTTGGCTTGGAAATACTCAGCCTCGATCCAATTCCTACAAAAAAACTCGCGGAAGGGCTTTGATTATCGCCGGTTCGGAAAATTATTCAGGTGCAGCGGTTCTGTCGGCAAATGCTTGTTTTGCGGCGGGCGCAGGAATAGTGACAGTAGCCGTTCCAAAAGAAATTCGTCCGATTGTATCGGGCAAAGTGTCGGGCGAGCTGATCGTCCAAACTATTGACAACATTGATGTTACTTGCGATGTGGTAGGGATGGGTTGCGGAATGTCACCGGATGAAAAAACGCATGAGTTTATCCGCGAAACGGTTCTAAATCGGAAAACGCCAATGGTTTTGGATGCACAGGCTCTAAACGCTTTTTCTATTTGCACCGAACGATTTTCCGAAGAATTTCCACTTGTTTTTACTCCGCACCTTGGCGAATTTTCAAGGCTTTTGGGGAGGGAAGTTGGCGAAGACAGAATTGCAGAAGCTCGTGATTTTGCCCAAAAACACAATGTCATTTTAGTTTTGAAAGGTGAACGGTCTTTAATTGCCAAACCTGATGGAACAGTCGTTATCAATCCAACCGGAAATGCAGGAGTTTCACGGGCGGGGGCAGGCGATACATTAGCCGGAATTATTACATCGTTTATTGCCCAAACCTTGCAAACAGAACATATTAGAA
>DAORIL010000701.1:0-3472 GCA_035438525.1 Pyrinomonadaceae bacterium | reverse complement strand
GTCTTTGGCATAACTATAGGCACACCAAGCCGAAATTAAATGGACCACCCAACCCAACATTCCGACCGAACCAATCCATGAAACACCTGTTAAAACTAACCAAATAATACCAATTAAAACTCTTCCGTTATAAATTTGTCCTAAACCCGGTAAAAGGAAACTTAAAATTCCTGCTATTAAAGGTTCTCGCATTGCTTAAATCTTACCTCCAATTTAGCAATACGAAAATTTATTTTCGGAGGTTCCAAAATTATTCTTTTGTAACTCTAATTATTTTTCCGCGAAAGATTCGTAAGGCTCGTTTAACCGTAGAATTATTTTCTGCATAAGCAATCAGTTCTTCTTCGGTTGGATTTTCGGATAAAATTAGAGTTTCCGTGGATTCCTTTTCGGTTTCAAAATCCGGAATCTTAAAATCAATTTTCGGCTTTGATCTGGCAGGAGCTGTTGCCGTTCCATTTGTTGAAATAGTTGCGGTAGGGACAGGAGCCGTTAATAATTTTGAAATAATTTGAGAGGCTGTTTTGATTGACTTTAGATTATCCCCTTCGCGCAACAGCCTTTCTTCATAAGCGGTATCAAGTTTTGGGTCCTCAAAATGTTCTAAATCCTCTGATGAAATTTCCGGCAATCGGATTGGCAAGCTGTCAAAAAAATTGTTTACATTTTTTTGATTTTCGACCTTTGATTGTCCGATTGGCTGAGCCGATGAAATTAAAATTTCGGGTTCCCCAATTTCTAACTCTTTTGTCTCTAGAATTTCAACTTTTTCCTCCGGAATTTCTTCATTTTGCCCTTGACCTTTAACCGGGAACGGAACTTCATTTAAGGAGAAATCAGTCCTATTTGGGATTTCGGATTTTGAAGTTTGGATTGGATTTTCGTTGATACTTGACCGTTGACTTACAATCTCATTTTGACCCCTGATCGTTGTCCCCTGATCACTTTTCAGAGTTTTTTTTTCCTCAGTTGGGGCAAGATTTTCCAGTTTTGCCAATCTTTCCAGAATTTTTTCGATAGCCGTAACCCGTTGTAATTCCATTAATTTAACGAGTCCGATTTCCAGAATATAACGGGGTTGGTTTGCAATGCGAAGTTGAGATTCAGTTTCGGCTAATGAATTAAATAGCCTAACTAAATCCGATTCAGAAAAATGTTCTGCATATTTGATTAATGCTTCCTGATCTAAAATTGTCGAATCAAGCAATCCTTCGGTGTGATGGGTAACTTTAGCCACGAGGAGGTCCCGCAAAAAAGCCAAAAGATCGCGGCAATAATTTCGCAAATCCTGACCACGGCGAATTAATTCTTCGATAACCAATAGCGCTTCTTTAGGTTTTCGATGGGCAATTGCCTCAATTGTTCTGGTTAAAATTTCTGAACTAGCTATTCCAAGTGCATTGATAACATCCTCAATATCAATCGTTTCATCCGAAAAACTAATAACTTGATCAAAATTACTCTGAGCATCCCGCATGGAGCCTTCACCCGAACGGGCAATTTCACGTAAGGCTTCGGCAGAAACCGTTACACCTTCTGATTCCGCAATTAAATTTAATCTTTCGTAGATTTTAGTTGTCGCAATTGTCCTGAATTCAAATTCTTGGCAACGTGATAAAATCGTGTCCGGAACTTTGTGTAATTCAGTTGTTGCCATGATGAAAACAACTTTTGGCGGGGGTTCTTCCAGTGTTTTTAATAAAGCGTTAAACGACGAAGTGGAAAGCATGTGAACCTCGTCAATGATAAATACTTTGTAACGGTCACGGGCGGGCGCAATGTTGATATTTTCAATAATTAAATCGCGGATTTTATCAACTTGAGTATTCGATGCCGCGTCAAATTCAAGCACATCAATTGAACGGCCCTCGGCAATTTCCTTACAAGAAGCGCAATTATTACATGATTTAGCTGTTGGTTTATCAGTTGAATGACAATTGAGGGACTTGGCTAAAAGCCTTGCGGTTGTAGTTTTGCCAACGCCGCGTGCGCCTGAAAAAAGATAGGCGTGATGAAGCCGATCATGTTCAACTGCATTACGCAAAGTGTGCGTAATCGTTTCTTGTCCGGTTACTTCTTCAAATGTTTGTGGTCGCCACTTTCGGGCAATTACTTGATACGACATTAACTTTATCGAAATGTATAATAAGTAGTTTATTCAACTTCTTCGAAACTGTCTATTTTCATTTTTAGCTTTTTGAATTATACAATTACAATAACTGTTAGAAAAATTATTTTTGAAATTATGAGAACAATATTTTTATTACTTTATTTGATTTTAACCTTCAATGTTTTAGCACAAATCTCTTCTGATTTTGAGATTGAAGGTCATCGAGGGGCTCGCGGACTAGTTCCAGAAAACACAATTCCATCCTTTATCAAAGCCATCGAACTCGGCGCAACAACTGTGGAATTGGATGTCGTCATTAGTAAGGATAAGAAAATCGTAGTTTCGCATGATTATTGGTTTTCCTCGGTAATTTCGTTAGATAAAGACGGAAATCGGATTCCGGTTGAAAAACAGAAAGATTTTAATTTATATCAAATGGATTATTCCGAAATTAAACTCTATGATGTCGGAAGTATTGGAAATAAAGAATTTCCTGAACAGGAAAAGATGAAGGTCGCTAAACCTTTGCTCAAAGATGTTTTTAAAGCGGTTAATAATTACACTAAAAAACATAAGCTCAGACCCGTTCGGATAAATATTGAGATCAAATCGGGACCGCAAACTGATAACATTTTTCACCCTCCGCCGGCAACTATTGCTAAGATGGTTTATGACGAAATTTTTGCAAATAAAATGGAAAAACAAGTTATTGTGCAATCTTTTGATGTTCGCCCATTACAAGAATTGCGTAAAATGCCAAAACAATTACCTTTGGCTTTATTAGTTGGAAATAAAGACGGGATTGAGAAAAATCTTGAGCTTTTAGGTTTTTTACCTGACACTTACAATCCCCATTTTTCATTGGTTGATGAACAAACCGTAAAATTCTGTCATCAAAAAGGTATGAAAATTATCCCCTGGACTGTCAATGAAATTTCTGACATGGAAAAGATGAGGAATTTGAAGGTTGATGGAATTATTACTGATTTTCCAAATCGACTGGTTCAAATTTTAAAAAAATAAAGTTTTTGATTATTTTAACAAATTAAAAGGGCAAGCTGCATTCGTTAAAGTCCATTGCAGCTTACCCTTTTTTGTTGACCAAATAAGTTATTTCGCCATCAAACTGCTGATTCTTTCACCGACATCCCTGAAACTAACGTCAAAGGCATAGATTTTTTCAAAATTTTCCAGTGCTTTTCGGGAATCTCCGCCTCGTTCATATGAATCTGCAATTTCATAATACAAACCCTGTAACTCTTCATCAGAAAGGTGTTTGGTTTCTAAAGCTCTTTTGAACCAAATTAAAGCTAAATTTGGCATTTGTTTTTCGAGAAAACAATGTCCAAGCATATTGCAACA
>DAORIL010000700.1:0-3481 GCA_035438525.1 Pyrinomonadaceae bacterium | reverse complement strand
TGAAACCGAAATTGGAATCAGCGGATTAAGGACCGATGGATTCGGCAACGGGTCAGGTTGTCCTTCCCAAATCTCCAAAGTTCTTTTAGTGGCATCAATCGGCACCACATTGGTCAAAAGATGATAAAAGGTTCCGCCAAGCGCATAAATATCACATCTTGGGTCTGTATCCTGGCTCAAAACAGCTTCGGCTTTTTCTTTGTGTTTGAGAAGGAGAAGTTCTCGAAAAGTTGGGTCAATTACCCGCAAAAGCTGTTCAATCGGCGAATAATTGAGAGTCGCACCAACAAAAGTATGTTTGTTAATAGTCGCTGAAGTATTATCGCTGCTCCGGGCAATTCCAAAATCAAGTAGTTTGATTCGACGACGAACATTTAATTTTAGATTTTGCGGTTTGATGTCGCGATGAATTATCGGAGGTTTAAGATTGTGCAGATAATCAAGCGCGTCCAATAATTGATCCATCCAATTGAGAATATCTTCGAGCGGAAACGGCTTTCCACGATTGGACAACATTTCCGCCAGATCTTCACCTTCGACTAATTCCATCACCAAAAACTGCCGGTTAAGTTCAGAAAAATAATCACGGACATAAGGAACAGCTTCGTGTTTTGATTTGGCAAGCGATTTAGCTTCGCGCTCAAATGCCTTACTCAATATTTCCCTTTGCTTTTCATTCGCTAAATCAAAAATTATCTCTTTGAGAGCAATTGGTTCGCCAAATCTATCATCAATCGCTTCATAAACAGTCCCCATCCCGCCCGCACCGAGTTGGCGGGTGATTCGATACCGACCTTGCAAAATTTGATTATTGGCGAGCATTTTCTCGATAAAATTATGACTTGAAGAATTATTGAATAACTATTTCTAAAAAACAAGATTTTTTTACCAACCAAATTTTCTTTGCAGAATAATAACTTTAGGTTAAAATTAGCCTTTATTTTATGAGAAAAATTGAATTACCTTTACGCGCCATCGAAACTCTGTTTGGCGTAAACGATGCTAACCTTAAATATCTCGAATCAATCCTTGCGGTTCAGATTCACGCTCGCGGAAACGATTTAGCTATTGACGGCGAACCTAATGATGTAACGACAGTTGAAAGAATTTTGCAGGATTTTGCCGACCTTTTTAACGAAGGCAACACCTTTAATGATAAAGAATTGCGTGACGCTTTTCGTCAGATAGCCGAAGACCGCACCTACTCTTTCCGTGACCATTTCACCAAATCGCGGTTTAACCCTTCGGGCAAAAAAGCTGTCGCAGCAAAAACCGCAATGCAGCGTAAATATATCGAAGCCATTCAAGACCACGATTTAACTTTTGGCATTGGTCCCGCCGGAACCGGAAAAAGTTTTTTGGGAGTCGCAATGGCGGTGCAAGCTCTGTTTAATAAACAGGTTGACCGGATAATTTTAACTCGCCCCGCTGTCGAAGCCGGTGAAAAACTCGGATTCTTGCCCGGTGATCTGCAAGACAAAGTTGATCCTTATTTGCGTCCGCTTTACGATGCTCTCTTTGATCTAGTTGATGCGGAAAAAGTCACTAAAATGCTGGAAAAGCGCATCATTGAAGTTGCTCCGCTGGCATTCATGAGAGGAAGAGCACAAACTTTGGACAGTTTGTTGATGACTCCTAACGGTTGGCGAAAAATGGGCGAAATCGAGGTTGGTGATGAAGTTATTGGTTCCGACGGAAAACCAACCGAAGTTATCGGCGTTTATCCACAAGGTAAAAAAGAGGTTTATCGAATTACAATGACTGATGGTTCAAGCACAATCGCCTGCGCTGAGCATCTTTGGCAAGTAAAAACGATGGAAGATAAACGCCGAAATAAGCCTGCCAGAGTTTTACAAACTCAGGAAATGATTGGGAATTTTCGACGTAATCACCAATACCGTTACGAACTTCCTTTACTCTCTGCTCCAGTTGAATGGGATTTTCAAGAAATTCCATTTGAACCTTATTCGCTTGGTTTATTATTAGGCGATGGCTGCATTACCGGCAAAACATCTCCATCATTTTCTTCAAAAGATGTGGAATTAGTATCATCTTTGGAATCTTCTCTGGTTGGAATGAAATTAGGACTCAAACGCAAAAGCGAAATTGATTTTGTAATTTCAAAATTGCCGACTATAAAAAACGGCGGCTCTGCGCCTAATTTATTAAATCGAGTTTTGCGTGAATTGAATTTACTTGGAACTAATTCATCAACTAAATTTATTCCTAAAATCTATCTCCAAAACTCTGCCGAAATTCGAATTGCACTTTTGCAGGGGTTGTTAGACACAGATGGCGGACCTGTAACGCAAAAAGGTCGAAGTTGCAGAATTCAATACACGACAACTTCTGAACAATTAAAAGACGATGTTGTTTTTCTAGTTCAATCACTTGGGGGAGTTGCCAATTGGCACAAACGAAAATCCGAAGGTCGCAAACCCGGATTTGCTAATGGTCGTCCCGTTCCATATTGCAATGATTCTTATGTTCTGGATATTCGCCTGCCGGAATATATTGAGCCTTTTCGGTTAAAACGAAAAGCTGATATTTACCAAGATTTTGGCGGTGGTCGTCCGATGCGTTTTATCAAAAATATTGAATTAATGGGAGAAGCAGAAACTCAATGTATTAGTGTTGCGGCACTTGATTCGCTGTATGTGACAGATGCTTTCATTTTAACTCATAACACATTGAATAACGCTTTTATTATTCTCGATGAAGCCCAAAATACGACCGGCGAACAGATGAAAATGTTTTTAACCCGCATCGGTTTTGGATCGAGAGTTGTGGTGACAGGCGACATTACCCAAATTGACCTGCCGCGCGGACAAAAAAGCGGTTTGAAAGAGGCTGAACGGGTTTTGAAAGATATTGAAGAAATCGAGTTTGTTTATTTCACCAAAAAAGATGTAGTGCGTCATCGCCTTGTGCAATTGATTGTTGAAGCTTACGAGGAACAAACCAGCAGAGAGGAGAATGAAAGTAACTTCTAAATATTCGATTGATGATTCTATTTTTATCGTCAATCATTTGAACAAAAAAAACAGAATAAAACAAAGCCGTTGGGTGGCGTTTTATTCTTATTTTTTTTACATTTATCTTTTTCTGCTGCCTGCTTATCTGTTGTTCCTCAATCACTTTTTGGCTGGGTTTATTATTTTTTTGATAATTATTATTTTCTTTGTCTTTTTGCGAGACAAAATTAACAATGAAAGTCTGAAAGATCATTATCGAAAATATGATTTTGGCGGAGAATTTAGAGAAATCGAAGTCGAACTTTCTGAAAACGGAATCTTTTGTAAATACCCTGCTCCAACAGCTTCGATTGAAGAAATGACATCTTTCGCAAGATGGGAAAATATTAAAGAAATTGTCGAAACCATTGATAAACTTTACTTTTTCACACCTCAAAGCGGAATTACTATTAGTAAAAACTCTTTTGAATCCGAACTGCAAATGCAGGAATTCCTCATTTTTGCCA
>DAORIL010000699.1:0-3488 GCA_035438525.1 Pyrinomonadaceae bacterium | reverse complement strand
ATTCATTTTTTCGTTCAATGCCGAATCCAGCATTTCACTTGACAGATCGTCTTGCGGATTTTCTTCTAAAATCTGAGTATATTCATTGACCACCTGGTCAATTTCCTGCAAATTACGGTCAAAAGCCTCCCGCAAATTTCGTGTCCATTGAGTTCGTCTTGCTTCAACCCGTTTGTTCCAATAATCGATTGCGGCTTGTTGTTCACGAATCCGGCGTTCACGAGCCTGTTTCGGTGTATCGGCTAATCCGACTTTGCTCAGAACCTTTTCAAAAAGTGTTTGCGATTGCGCTGACGAACTTGAAATATCGCTTGGTTCGGACACATTTTTAATTCCAATAAAGGTTAAAAGCGAGCTGATAATTGCAATTCCGACAAGTGCCGTGGCGATTTGCGAAAAAGAAAAAGACCAAATTCGATTTTTAGCTTTTACCTGCTCACTTTCTTTAACAATTTCGGGTTTGATTTCAGCTTCAATGACATTATTTATCCGACACCACATTGCCTGAGCATTGGGCGGTGCGGTTTCTTCGGTCACACCTTTTTTCTCGCAAAAGCCAAGAATGCCTGCAAAATCTTCGTGAAGTTCAGCGCATTCCGCACATAAACTTAAGTGCGTTTCAACTTCCGCCGCAACTTTTTCTCGAAGTTCGCCGTCAATAAACTCACTGAGTAATTCTTGACATTGCTCACAGTTCATCATCAATTCATCCAATAATATAGCTTTAAAAAAGTAGATAAAACCCTTTTTCGTAAAAGATTGCCTCAATCGGAGACTCGTAAATTATGATTGTATAAATTCTTGTTTGGTTGCCTAATGAATAAGTTTTTTCAGCTTAATTTTAATAAAAAGAGATAACATTTTACTCTTTTACCTTAAACTGCCTGTTTCTGCTCGATCAACAGTTTTCTCAGTTTCAAACGGGCTTTATGAAGTTGTGATTTAGATGTCCCGACTGAAAGTTTTAACATATTGGCAATTTCCTCATGTTCATAACCTTCCACATCATGCAAGACAAAAACCGTTCGATAACCATTTGGCAGTTGCGAAATTGCTTTGTCCAAGGCAATCCGGTCAATCACCGGCATTTTGTTTTGATCTTCTGTTCCGCGCACAACCTGTTCCGGCATTTCGCCATCATCAGTGGTTTTTTCGTTTTGGACACCGCGTTTTCTAAAGTGCATCAAAACTTGATTGACCGTCATTCGGTGCAGCCAGGTCGAAAATGCTGAGTCACCTCTGAAAGAACCGATTTTGCGGAAAAGCTGAATAAAAACTTCTTGAGTTAAATCTTCGGCTTCAGTTCCGCTTTGTGTCATTCGCAAACAAAGGCTGTAAGTCCGGCGATGATACCGTGAATAAATCAACTCAAACGCAGCAACATTTCCCGTTGCTGCTTTACGGGCGAGTTCCAAATCAGTTTCATCGGCTTGGACTGTTTCAGTCTGAGCCGGAGATACAAAAACAGGCGCAGTTGCATTTTGCTCAAATTGAAAAGCGACATCATCCGCTGTAATAGCTGACGAGGTAATATCCATAGTTGCTCCTAAAAGATTGCTATCGGGATTCAAAAATTGCTCTGTGTTTATGATGTTGCACCTCCAATGATTGGTTGCCTCACGCAATTTGGTTATTTTAGAACTAAAAGTCCTCTTAAGTAAATAAAAAATTAGCATTTATGGCAAACAACCTGTTTTATTTACAAAAAATTACAATAACCCTCCAAATTATTCCATTTTTATCAAAAATCAGATTCAATATTTTGATGTTCTTGGGGAATGGAAAGTCGAAGTTTTACAGTCTGTTAGAAATAGTTTTAACTGCTGTTGCCCCCATTCCAACCGCACTACTGATAGTCGGAGCCAACGGATTGGCAATATCACCAACAGCAAAAATATTTTTTACGCTCGTTTCGCAATGTGAATCAATCAAACAATAGCCGTTTTTATCTAACTCAAGTTGACCGCGAAAGAGTTCATTATTCGGTTCAACGCCAATCCGCAACAATAATGCATCGGTTGGATAAATTTGAGTTTGATTAGCTGCAACCTTTTTTAATTCAAGAGCTTCGAGTGATTCATCGCCAATTATCTTAGTAATTTCCGTCTCAGTTAAAATTGTTATTTTCGGTTCTTTTTTTACTTTTTCGATGAACTCCGAACGACCTCTAAACTCTTTTCGGCGATGAATCAAAGTTACGCTTTCCGCTGCTTCAGATAAAATCAACGCATTTTCCAGAGCCGCGTCGCCGCCGCCAACCACACAAACTTTTTTTCCTTCGACTAATTCGGCGTCACGTTTGCCCGATCTTAAAATTCCGCGTCCGTGAAATTTTTCTTCACTTTCGAGATTGAGTTTCCGACGTCTGATGCCGGTTGCAATTATCAAAAAATCCGCCGACAGAACTTCCTCATTTTCTAAAAAGACAAGCTTTTTTTCGGTGTCAATTTTGGTAATTTTGGAACTTTTTTTGATTTCAAAACTTCTCTTTTCAATTTGTTTGAGAAAGATTTTTTGCAGTTCCTGACCATTTTCAACTTCGATCCCGAGATAATTTTTAATGGCGTTATAAGTCCATAAAAGTTGTCCGCCAAGGTCGTTTTCAGACTCTAAAATAATTGATGATAAACCAAGTTCATCACACCAAAACGCCGCTGAAATTCCCGCTGCGCCACCACCGATTATCACTACATCAAATTTCTTAAAAACATCCATAAAATTTAAGTTCAAAAACAATCCAAAATCCAAAACTAAAATCTAAAATCCGTGTGGTCTGATTTTTGCATCAAATTCGATTTGGATTCAACCTTGCGGCTTGTGCGCGAGGAATAAAGTTCCCCGTTTTTCTTTTATTTACGCTCAAAATCTACCTCTAAGCGGGGCAAAAGCTACCATTTTTTGTCAATGCTTTTATTCCGTTTTTTGTCACTTTAGGAGCTTTTTGAATAAATTTATAAATTGTCAATTAGAGCATTTCTCGTGTTTTCACTTGTATTTGTAGTTGTTTAAGCAAAATAGGTAAAACTACTCACTTTTTTTCGTTATGGCATTTTGCTTGCTATCTCAAATGATGGATTTATAAAACGGGTCCCTATAGGTTTTATAAATTAACTTGAAACTTCAACAAGAAAACTTTTCTTATACCGCCAAAAATATGAAATTAGAACTTGATATTCAATCCACGCAGAATCAGTCCGTAAACCAAAATTCTGTCAACACAAATGGTTTTGATGCCAATCCTTCCGAAGATGTCAAAAAACTGCTTCGTGCCGGTATCAATTCAGCCAAAGAAGGCAATCGCGCTGAAGCCCGTTTAATGCTTTTGCAAGTTACCGAAGCTGAGCCGCAAAACGAAACTGCTTGGTTATGGTTAGCGTCGATCAGCGAATACCCCGAAGAACTGTTGGTTTTTCTGCAAAATGTTTTAAAGATCAACCCCGATAATGAACGTGCTATCGAATGGGCAAAACAAACCAAAGCCTTGCTTT
>DAORIL010000698.1:0-3494 GCA_035438525.1 Pyrinomonadaceae bacterium | reverse complement strand
TAAAACAAGATGTAACCGCTGCTGAAACTTCAATAAATACGAATAGTTCGATTGTGGCATTATTTTACCACCTTGGAACACGAATGCACCCACGCAATTGTCGGATTGTTATTTGGTAAGATTCCGGTTTCGATGAGTGTTTCGGCTTGGGAAGGCGGTGAGGTAAAATTAAGGGGCGGGAGCAATGTCTGGATTTCTTTAGCTCCATATTTTCTACCAACCCTTTCATTTTTGGTTTTGATGGTTGGATTGATTTTAGGTTTTACCGAAACAAGTTATTTTAATACCGTTTTAGGTTTTACTATTGCTTTTCATTTAGTAACTAATTGGCAAGAAACCAGTTTTCGGCAAACTGATTTACAAAAAGCGGGATATTTGACCAGTGTATTAGTTTTGCCGGTGGCAAATCTTTTAACTTACGGCGCAATTTTAAGTTTTGTTTTTGGCGGAACCAAAACTTTTGGGATTTTTTGGCTGGTTGGAATAAAAAACTCTTGGGAAACTTTACTTAAACTGATCTGATTTGAACAAACTTAAAAAATTGTTCCCCCCAACTGACAATTTCTTTAGAAAAAACTAAAATTATTAAAATGGCTGATTCATTTGCACAAAATAGCTCAAATAATGGTGTTGTCGTGGGAGATTCGATTAATGCCCTAATGGGCTCACATTTGCAAAAAGCCTATGGTCGTCGTTTAGTGGTTAATGATGTCAGCCTTTCGGTAAAATCAGGTGAAGTTGTCGGACTATTAGGAGCCAATGGGGCTGGGAAAACTACCACTTTTTATATGCTGACCGGTTTGGAACGCTCTGAAAAGGGTAAGATTTTTTTGGATGGGCAAGACGTGACTAAGCTCCCGATGTATCTGCGGGCAAGACTTGGATTAGGTTATTTGCCGCAGGAAGCTTCTATTTTTCGTAAACTTTCAGCCGAACAAAATATTTTAGCTGTTTTAGAAACAATGAAACTAAGCCGGACTGCAAGATTTGAACGGTTAGAAGAACTTTTATCAGAATTCGGAATTGGTCACGTCAGACGCACTCGAGGCGATTCACTTTCAGGTGGGGAACGCCGGAGGGTAGAAATTGCCCGGTGTTTAGCAACCCAACCGAAATTTATTTTATTGGATGAGCCATTTGCCGGAATTGACCCGATAGCGATTGATGATATTAGGGAAATTATTTTATACCTAAAAAGACAAAAAATCGGAATCCTAATTACCGACCATAATGTTCGAGAAACTTTGGGTATAACTGATCGAGCTTATATTATGGCAGAAGGGCGGATTTTAAAAGCCGGAAATCCTCAGGATTTAGTTGAAGATGCAGAAGTTAGACGACTTTATTTAGGTGAGCGTTTCACTTTGTAAAACTAAATAATACAACATTTTTGGTTGTTTTCAAAGTCAAGGCAATTTTTATGCCGAACTTGAAAAAAAAACTGAAAACTTCTTCACATTTACCCTAAAAATCAGTTATAATTTAACCAGTTTGAAGTTATTGGAAATTAAAACAGAACCAATAATTAAGTCTTATTTATGTCATCATTAAAACTCAGTCAACGGCTCGACCAACGAATGGTGCTAACGCCTCAATTAAGGCAACGCATCGAAATGTTGCAGATGAATTCATTGGAATTGACTGACCTGATTCAACAGGAAATAGTTTCAAATCCAATCCTCGAAGAAGTTGGAAACGATGAGGAAGTCCAAGAAATTTCCGAAAAAATACTTGACCAAAATTCAGAGGGTTTTGATGTTTTTAATAATGATTTTGAAACAAACTCCAATGGTTCACTCAATGGTGATAATGAATTTGATTCTACCAATTTTGAATCTGCAGTTGATTATGGTTTGAACGAAGAATATTCAACTAATAATGATTTTGAGTCTGATAATTCTGAATTTAACGAAGCAAAAGTTGATGCTTTTGAAGAAATTGATTTTGGTAGGGAATTTAGGGATTATTTGGATCCAGGCTATAAAACCCAGGAAATTGAATTTAAAGAAGATGCTCCCAGTTTTGAACAATTTTTGACCCGCTCCGCTTCGCTAACCGAACATCTCGAATGGCAGCTCAATTTATCTCAAATAAGCGAAAAACAAGAAGAAATTGGTATCGAGATTATCGGTAATTTAGATGATGATGGGCGTTTGACGGTAAGCGTTGAAGAAATTGCACAATTGACCGAATCGACCTTGGAATCTGTCGAAGTAGTGAGACAAATTGTGATGCAGTTAGAACCTGTGGGTTGTGGAGCCAGAAATGTTCAGGAATGTTTGGCGATTCAACTTGAAGTGATTGGTGAAGGGGAAAGTATCGCCGCCAATCTGGTGAAGAATCATTTTACTGATTTACCCCAAAACCGTTGGCAACACTTGTCGAAATTAACTGGAATTGACCTCAAAACGATCGAAAAGGAAATAAACAAAATCAAGGATTTAGACCCATATCCTGGAAGGCGTTATTCCTCTGAAGATCCGGTTTTTGTTGCCCCCGAAGTATATATTGAGAAAATTGATGAAGATTACATTATCTATTTTACAGATGATGGAAGTCCGCGTCTCAGAATTAGCCCTACTTACCAGAGAATGCTTGATCAAAACGGAACTTCGAAGGAAACTAAAGATTTTATAAAAGATAAAGTTCGTTCAGCCGTTGATTTGTTGAGAAATATTGAACACCGTCGCCAAACTATTTACCGCGTGGTCGAATGTATCGTCCATCGTCAAACTGAGTTTTTGGACAAAGGGGTTGAATTTATTAAACCTATGATGCTCAAAGATGTTGCTGAAGATATCGGAATGCATCTTTCGACAATTTCCCGAGTGGTGAACCGAAAATACGCACATACTCCGCAAGGTGTGATTGAACTTCGTCGATTTTTCTCAGAAGGTATGTTGAATGAAGACGGCGAAGAAGTTTCAACCCGGATCATAAAACTTAGAATCAAAAAATTAGTTGAAGAAGAAGATTCAAAGAGTCCGATAACTGACGATGATATTGCAAAAATTTTAAATAAGGAAGGGATTAAACTATCCCGTAGAACGGTTGCGAAATATCGTGATCAGATGCAGATCCCGGGTTCAAGGGAACGCAAAACTGTTGTTTGAAAAGTATAAGTTTAGAATCTATCAAGTTTTTTAGATTCTGTTTACTGTGAAACTCAAAAAATAAAGGAGATAGGTAGATTTATGAAATATGAATATACCGGACGACATATCGAAGTGACACCGGCATTGCGAAGTCACGTTGAAAATCATTTTGAAAAACTAAACCATTTATTTAACGGCAATAATGCCAAAGCCCACATAATAATTGAAGTCGAAAAAGGGAGACACCGTGCGGAAATTGTAGTTAAGTGGCGCGAACACGTTTTAACCGCAAATTCTATTGTTTCCGACATGTATCAATCACTTTCTCAAACGATTGATAAAATTGAAAAACAAGCACTTAAACTAAAAAATAAAGTAATTGATAAACATCATAAAGCA
>DAORIL010000697.1:0-3507 GCA_035438525.1 Pyrinomonadaceae bacterium | reverse complement strand
CCCTTGATGTTAAGTTGGGTTTCGATGTCAGTTCTTGGCGGACGTTTGTTATTAAAAATTGGCTATCGGACTATCACTATTACCGGATTTGTTATTTTAACGGTTGGGTTTATTTTTCTCTCAATGTTTCAGCGCGATACCGCCAAAATTTGGCTTTATGTGGACTTGGTTCTAGTTGGAGCAGGGTTAGGCCTAACAATGCTGACGCTTTTAATTGCCGTTCAGCAAGCGGTTGAACGCAATAAGCTTGGAATCGCAACTTCCCTCAATCAGTTTTCCCGCTCTATCGGCGGGGCATTTGGCGTGGCAATTATGGGAGCCTTTTTGACTGCCAGTTTAGCTTCTCAACTTAATGATTTTGCCAAAAATAATAGCAGTGTTTTGACAGTTGAAAGGGCAGCGCAGTTAGCAGAAAATCCGAATGCTTTGATCGAACCAAAAGCCAAATCAAGTTTATCACCCGAAGCCTTAGAAATTCTTCAGGAAGCAATGGCAAAATCAATCTATAATGTCTTTTACATTGGCACAGTTCTTTCTTTTTTGGCACTTTTGGTGAGTTTTTTATTACCTAAAGAGGCTGGAAAGCACGAAGCAATAGAAGTTGACGGCGAGCAAATGCTGATGGCTGAACACACAACTATTGATCCCAAAAACGAGCCAATCACGAAAAGCTAAAAAATATTTTATAATTCTGCCTAAATTGCTGTAAAATCAACCATTATGTTTCTAATTATCGGCACAAAATTCTTTTCGTGGGGTTCGGAATTGACCGTTCAACCTATGCGCTGCGGTCAATGTAATATGGTTGCGCCTTTCAAAATTCAAAAAGGAATGCGATTTCTAACTCTGTTTTTTATTATTCCAACTATTCCGCTGAGCGGGGTAAAAAACATGGTTGAGTGTCCAAACTGCGGTGCAAAATTTCAGACTTCTTGAAAATTAAACTGCAATATTTTTTTTTCAATCGCCCCTCAATAATTGCTATTTTCCAAATAATCGCTAAACTAATCCAAAATCTGAATTCCAAATTCCAAAATCTAAATGGCATATTTACAACCGGATAAACCCGATAAAATTTATTTACCCGCCATCCGTGCGGCAAAAGAAAAAGGCGAAAAGTTAGTCTGTTTAACGGCTTACGATTATCCAACCGCACGAATTGTTGACGAGGCGGGCGTTGATTTGATCTTGGTCGGCGACAGTATCGGCAACGTCATTTACGGCTACGGCAATACGATTCCGGTTTCATTGGATGAAATCGAAAGAGCGACAATTGCCGTCAAACGTGCTACCGAACGGGCGATGGTAATTTCCGATTTACCTTATGGAACCTATCACGTTTCGCAAAAAGAAACCGTCAAAAATGCACTTCGGCTAATGAAACACGGGGGAGCAGAAGCCATCAAACTAGAAGGCGGAAAAAATCGGGTAAAATTAGTTAAACGATTGGTGGATGAAGAAATTCCTGTCGTGGCACATATTGGTTTAACTCCGCAAAGTGTTTATAAATTAGGTGGGTATCGTGTCCAGGGGCGCACTGCCGAGCAAGCCAAAAGATTGGTTGAAGATGCTAAACTTTTGGAAGAAGCCGGCGCTTTTGCTATTGTTTTAGAGCTTGTTCCACGCGAAGTTGCTGAAATAATAACTAAAGAAGTAAATATTTCGACGATCGGAATCGGCGCGGGTGCTGACTGCGACATTCAAGTTTTGGTTCTGCACGATTTGGTCGGAATGACTTTTGGTCGTCAACCGCGTTTTGTCCGCAAATATGTTGATTTGCGCCAGATTATGACCGAAAACATTCAACAATGGACCAGCGATGTCAAAAACGGAAATTATCCAAACGAAGCCGAATCTTACGGTTTAACCGAAGAAGCCAAAGCTGATTTGAATAAGCTTTTATAATCTTTATAAAATGCCGATTGCGATTACCAGAGCCATTAGCCAATCAATTGTAAATTGCGAATTAACGCATTTAGAACGGATCCCAATTGACTTAAAACTGGCACGCGAACAACATTGGCAATACGAAAATGCTTTAAGTTCTTTGGGATGCGAACTAATTTCGCTTCCCGAATTACCGGATTTGCCTGATGCAGTTTTTGTTGAGGATACAGCAGTAATTTTGGACGAAATTGCCATAATTACAAATCCCGGTGCTAATTCGCGCAAACCGGAAATTGATTCAATTGCGGAAGTTTTGAAAAGATACCGAAAGTTATTTCAAATTCAAGAACCTGCAATGCTTGATGGCGGAGATGTTTTGGTTGTAGGAAAAAAGATTTTTGTTGGTTTAAGTGCAAGAAGTAACCTTGAGGCGGTAAATCAAATGCAATCAAGACTTGCAGAATTTGGCTACCAAGTGATGGGGGTTGAAATAAAAGGTTGTTTACATCTAAAATCTGCAGTAACTGCGGTTACTTCAGAAACCCTTTTGATTAATCCAAATTGGACAGATAAAAATCAATTTAAGGGGTTTGATTTTATCGAAGTTGATAAAGACGAACCATTTGCGGCAAACGGGCTATTAATTGGTGACTCTGTAATTTATCCGACCACGTTTCCTCAAACCAAAGCCAGACTTGAGAGAAATGGAATTAAATTAGTTCTGGTTGATGCCGATGAATTAGCCAAAGCAGAAGGTGCAGTAACCTGTTGCAGTTTAATCTTAAACTGAACAAATGGTAGAATAATTTTGCAATGGAAATAATCAATCGCCGACAAAGAATGGCATCATTGGCGCGAAAACTTCGGCGCGAGCATAAAACTATTGGATTTGTGCCGACAATGGGGGCTTTACACGAAGGACATTTGCGGCTGGTCAGCGAAGCCCGTCAAATGTGCGACATTGTTATTGTTTCGATTTTTGTTAACCCGACACAATTTAATGACAAAAAAGACCTCGAAAAATATCCACGAAATTTAACTACTGATGCTGCAATGTTGGCTGAATATCAGGTTGATTATGTTTTTGCCCCCGAAGTAAGTGAAATTTATCCCGATGGATTTTTAACTTATGTCTATGTAGAAGACATTGCAGACACTCTCGAAGGCGCATCGCGTCCCGGACATTTTCGGGGTGTAGCAACGGTCATCACCATTTTATTTAACACCATTAGACCCGATTTTGCTTTTTTTGGGCAAAAAGATGCGCAGCAATGTGCTGTCATCAAACGCCTTACGTTTGATTTAGGATTTGATACCGAAATTGTTGTAGTTCCAACTGTCCGTGAAGAAAATGGTTTAGCAATGTCTTCGCGTAATACTCGATTGAGCGCTGAAGAACGCGAAAAAGCCTCCATAATTTTTCAAGGATTACGCGCGGCAAAATTAGCCTGTAAAGACGGCGAACGAAATGCTACGGTTTTGGAGCAAATAGTGCGGGATAAAATTCAAACTGAACCGTTGGCACGGATTGATTACGTAGCTGTTGTGGATTATTCTACCCTCGAACCTATTGAAAAAGTTGAAGATAATGAGGTTTTAATTGCTGTTGCAGTCTTTTTT
>DAORIL010000696.1:0-3510 GCA_035438525.1 Pyrinomonadaceae bacterium | reverse complement strand
TATCAACATAACAGCCGGTTTCCGCTAGAATTTGCATTTCGTTATCTACACCGCAATACTTTCCGCCGCACGAATTTCCCAACGCTAAATTCCCGTGAACAAAGGCCCACATCGGCATTCCCTGACCATCAATCTTCGATAAACAGTGGTGTCGGTCCGCTAAAATATCACGGAATTCAACTAATGAATTTCGTAGATTTTCTGCTGTATCAGGCTTTTCAACCCCATGATGGAGATGGATTTCAACTTCGCCCAAACCTTCGGCTTGCATTTCTGCCATCGTGTCCAAAAGTTCGGGATAATATTGTTCAGCGGGATAAAAATTGGTGTGGCGAAACTTAGTGCCGTCCGCATCTAAAACAGCTTCTCCTGTCCTTCGTGCTGTTTTATGCCATTCTTTTAGTCTTTTTATTTGAGTCGGTAAATCATGAAAACCTTGAGCTTTCCAACTTGGTTCAAAGTGATTGGCAACCGTAAAAATAATATGTTTTTGACCATCGAACTTTTCGCCCAAAAGATTTCCGGCACGCACAAAAGGATAGCGCACCAACCACGGCAGATTGTGTTTCAGTTTAGTCAAAAGATTTGCAGAATTTGAACTCATTATAATTTTTCGATTAGAAATGACGGCGTTTCGGGACTAGTATCAGGTAATTCGCGCACAATTTTCAATTTATTTTTTTCTAATTCCCGCCGCAAAAAACCATCACTTTGATAAACTTCCTTTCCTTTCCAAAAATTTCCGCTTGGATGTTTGCCCGTTAAAATATTAATGGTTCCGCCAGTCAGACAAATAATCGGATAAGCTAATTGTTTTGGATTCAAAGTTTTCAAACGGTCTTTTAACATCCAAAAATAAAACTTTGGGGCATGTGTTTTCAAGAAAAATTTTCCGTTAGGACGCAAAACTCTCGAAATTTCGGCCAGTGCTTGACGATTGTCCATATACGGCAGCGCAACCCGACAAATCACAACCTCAAAACTTTCATCAGCAAATGGTAATTCTTCGCCAATTCCGCGTAAAAAATGTCCTTTTCCTTCAAAACCCTGTTCCCGGAAAACCATTTTACCGACTTCGCCAACTTCCTCGCCGATATCAATTCCGAAACAATTCGCTTTCTTTTTTTCAGCAAAAGGTAAAAGCTGCAAACCTGCACCGCAACCGACATCCAGAACTCTTTTGACTTCAAAATCTCCAAGCTCATTGACCAACGCATTGCGCCGATTTGCGTCGGCAGCCGCAAAATCCTGCAAAGTGTGTCGGGCATATTTGATGTAGCTGTCTATTTCAGTCATTTTTTCTAAAAAATAGATTTAACGCAAAGACGCAAAGTGGAAAAGTTTAATAAATACTTTTTTATTTTGCCTTTTTACATTTCACTTTTTCTCCTCTGCGCCTTTGCGTTTAAAAATTTGTCTTACTTGTCAACAAATTGCCGATGCCAAAGTTCCAAATTTAATAAAACCCAGAGCGAATGCGAATTATCTCGACGACCTTTATGATGTTCATCTAAAAGAGTTTGGATGTATTTCTTATCAAAATATCCGCGTTCAATAGTTTTTGAATCAGTTAAGGTGCTCTGAATTCGATCCTTCAACTGCAAATTTATCCATTCATTGATTGGCACGCCAAAGCCTTGTTTTTCCCGATAAAGAATTTCGTTAGGCACGATTCCTTCCATCGCTTTTTTGAAAATATACTTGGTTTCTAAACCTTTCATTTTCAAATCAGTTGGCATCCCAACGACAAATTCAATTAATTTATGGTCGAGCAAAGGTCCACGTGCTTCGAGCGAAGTCGCCATTGTCATTCGGTCAACTTTGACCAAAATATCTGAGGGCAAATAGGTTTTGCTATCCAAATAAAGCAAATTATCAATCGGATTTCCGGTATCAACTTTATTTGCAAAAGATTGAAAAATATTTTCTGCCGCACCGAAACTACCATTCATATTTGGCAAAAAATCTTTTGCATACAATGCTTTGCGCTTTAATTTAGTAAAATGTGAAACGCTGTCTATGTAACGGTCAATGGCATCCAAACTTGCATTGTAAAGATAATTTTTTCCCTTTGCGCCGTGCGGTAATTTTTCCGAAACTGCTTGCACACCTTTGCGAACAAACCCTGGTAAGTTTGAAAATCCGCTCCGTTTTTTGTCCACCACATAGCGGGTATATCCGGCAAAAAGCTCATCGCCGCCATCGCCTGATAGAACAACCGTTACAAAATCCCGCGCCATTTTAGCAACCATAAAGGTCGGTAAAGCCGAAGGATCGGCAAACGGCTCGTCAAAATGCCAAACCAATTCATCAACAATTTCGACCAAATCAGGAGTGACAATAAATTCGTGATGTTCTGTATTGAAATGTTTGGCAGCCATTCGGGCAAATTTTAATTCGTTAAAACTGTCTTCATTAAAACCAATCGAAAAAGTTTTGACGGGTTTTTCAGAAAGCTGCGCCATTATCGCAACGATTGTTGATGAATCAACTCCGCCTGAAAGAAATGCACCAAGCGGAACTTCGGAAATCAGACGAATCTTGACGGCTTCGGTCAGTTGGGCGCGTAGTTCTTCGATATATTCAGCTTCGGATTTTATTTCAACAGGTTTGATGTAACTAAAATCCCAATATTTTTTCGTTTCGACCTTGCCGTTTTTGAAGGTTAGCGAGTGTGCAGGTAGTAGTTTTTTGACATCTTTGAAAATGCAGAATTCTTCGGGAACGTAGCCAAAAGTTAAATAAGCATCCAACGCAGCATAATCGATTTCGCGCGAAATTTCACCATGTTCAAGCAGAACTTTTAATTCTGAACCGAATACAAAATTCCCCTCTTTGGTCAAACCGTAATATAGCGGTTTTTTGCCGACTCTATCTCTGGCAATAAAAAGACTTTCATCAGTTTTGTTCCAAATTGCAAAGGCGAACATTCCGCGCAAATGATCAACGCAATTTTCACCAAATTCTTCATAAGCATGGAGAATCGTTTCAGTATCGGAATTGGTTTTGAAGCGATGTCCGCGTTTTTGTAAATCTTCCCGCAAATCTTGAAAGTTATAAATTTCACCATTGAAAACGATAAACATTAAATCGTCTTCGTTAAAAATCGGTTGTTGTCCCCCTTTGAGGTCAATGATGGAAAGTCGGCGCATTCCGAGTGCGGCACGACCTTGCACTGTCATTCCCTGTTCATCAGGACCCCGATGTGTGATGATTTTGCACATCGAATCCAATCGCGCTTCTCTTTCGGCGACTGATGTTAGTTTTTTTGAGATAAATCCGGCAATTCCGCACATATTCGTTATTATTAGAGGCTATAATTCCCTTTACAGATTTTCCAATATCGATAAAAAGTATTTGCATTTTCAATGATATAACTGTAATCGCGCCAACCTGTTTGATGAACCCAAACTGCTAATCGAATGTTTTTCCTACTCAAAATGTTGGATGGAAAATCCTTTGAATTGAGCATCTCTTTTCCCTGTCTTACCAAATAGCGATTTTTTGATT
>DAORIL010000695.1:0-3512 GCA_035438525.1 Pyrinomonadaceae bacterium | reverse complement strand
TCAAACAGCATTTTGGAAGAGGCACTTAATTGCGGAATCCCGAACAGCAGTCTGAAATGGCATTATCGCAGTTCACACGAATCTTTGATCAGTTTTTCAAATAAAAGTTTTTACGATTCGCAACTCGCCACCTTTCCCAGCGTTGAAACCGAAGTCAACGAATCAGGCTTATATTTTGAATTTGTTCCGGACGGAATTTATGAAGGCAAAGGGGTTAATATTTTAGAAGCCCGCCGGGTGGCTGAGGCGGTGGTCAAGCATGCCAAAACTACGCCTCATATTTCATTGGGTGTCGGAACTTTTAGTGCCGGACAACAATTGGCAATTCAGGACGAGTTAGAACATCGCCGCCGTCAGGATTCCAGCCTCGAAGCATTTTTTGACCGTAATAAAAAAGATCCGTTTTTCGTCAAAAATCTCGAAAATATTCAAGGTGACGAACGCGATGTAATTTTCCTGAGCGTTGCCTACGCCAAGGCACTCGACGGAAAACTCCGATATAATTTCGGACCTTTGAACGGCGAACACGGGTGGCGCAGAATGAATGTCTTAACCACTCGGGCCAAGAATTTGATGTATGTTTTTTCTTCCATCAAAGCCGAGGACATTAATCTTTTGACGACAAATTCCAGAGGTGCAAAACTTTTGCGTGATTTTTTGAAATTTGCCGAAAATAAAGAATTAGAAATTTCGATTACGCCCCAAATAATTGAAACCGAATCTGCCTTTGAAAAAGAGGTTTATCGTGAATTGACCAAACGCGGATTGATCTTAGTCCCCAAGGTCGGTATTTCTGACTACCGCATAGATTTTGGAGTTTTAGATGAACAGGTCAAAGGTAAATATATTTGCGGAATCGAATGCGACGGAATTTCTTATTTTTCAGCACAAAATGCTTGTGACCGCGACCATCTGCGCCAAAAAGCCTTAAAACAAAGAGGTTGGGAAATTCATCGCGTCTGGTCAACCGATTGGTTCAAAGACCGGAACGGACAAATCGAAAGATTGTTAAAGTTGATTGATGATTCACGAAACCGCGCTCGTTCAGAACAGCCCAAAACAATCGAAAAAGAATTCATTGTTGAAAATTTGACCGAAAGACTGGTTGTTCCCAAAAACACAATTACTTCTCATTTTAGAACGGGTTTAGACTCAAATTACGAACGGTTTGCCAGTTTACAGGTTAGAACGGACAATTCACTTAATTTCAAAGTAAAAACTGAAGTCCCTAGTAAACCTAATCTGCAAATAGTTGGTAAATCAACAATTAATTATGATTTTAATAAATATATCCGCCCAGTTGCCAAACCTTATCAAACAGCCAAAATCGAAAAAAACTACAGCACCCAACCTTTGGTCGAAGCCTCAGTCGAAGATATTTCCAAAGTTATTAAAACCGTAGTTGAAGTCGAATCTCCGATCTATATTAAAGATTTATTACTTCGAACAGCATCAGTCTGGGGCGAAAAAGCCGGCAGTAATTCGGCGCGAATGACTGAAATTATTAAATTTTTGGCTAAATCGGGTGGGCTTGAAATAACAAATGATTTTGTCTATCAAATCGGCGGGAAAATTGAAGTTCGCTTTCGCAAAGGCGTAGATGTTTCAAGCGAAAATATTTCTCCCGAAGAAATAATCGAAGCCGTTTTTCAAATTTTGAACACTGGACATAAATTTTCCAAAAATAATTTGATAAACGAAACGCGAACTGTTTTTGGGATTACCCGAACTAAAGTTAAATTGCAACAAACTATTGAAACGATTATCAACGATTTGCTAACGAATAAAGTTATTTATGAAGATGAAAGAGGGGTTGGATTAGTAATTGACGCTAAAAGGAAAACAGCCACAATTGCGGCTTAAAAATGACGATTTAACAAATATATTATTGAGCCAAGGGGAGACTGGAAATCCCCTTTTTTTCTGATTTCAAGATCAAAATTTTTAATTATTCCACGGTTGTTTTGCCTACATTTAAAAATACTTACAATAAAGATTATCAATTACTTTCCCCAAAAGGCACAAAATTTACAAAACCATTGTCTTTCACTAATTTTGTGCCTTTTGTGATTAATTCCTTTTAACCAAAACTCGAAACATCACGATTAACTAAACTCGAAACAATCCGTAACGGAGTCTGAGTTTTACCCGAAACGCCATCATAACGGACTTCGACATTATACACTCCGGCAGTGAAAGTCCCAGTTTTGAACGGAGTTACTTTCCATTGTGCCGTAATTTTACCGTTTTTTATTTCTACGTTTTCTGCCGAAGCAAACGGCTTGTCGTCAAATAAAATTTTGACCGTGATTTGTGAAATATTTTCTAACGCAATGTTGATAATTCCACTGATTCCAATAACTTGACCGATATTTGCCGAAGTTTGATTCCAATTTACCACAAAGGCTTTTTTTGATTCTTGCTCTTTTAAATTTCCCGCAACTTTTTGACTGCTTCCAACTGGAATTGATCCTAATTTAATACTCATAAATTTTCTCCTGATGATTGCTTTTGACTGAGTTTTTTCAGTCTCAATTTCTAACGCGGATTTTCGAGGGGGATTATGTCAAAAATTTATGCTAACCTTTTAAATTAATATCTTAATTACACAAAAATGAACTCTTTGAGCAAAACACAACCCGAAATTTCTCAAATTCGTGACGAATTGCGTCGCGGAACACGGGTTATTTCTTTAAGCGGATTAACCTCGATTTCCGCAAAATCTTACGTTTTATCAAGTTTACAAAAAGAAATCGGCAAAACTTTTGTCGTTATTACCGATTCAAACCGCGAGCTCGAAACTTGGGAAAATGATCTCGAATTTTGGAACGAAAAATGGAAAGCGGAAAATGAAAAATTAGAAAATACCGCAAATCTCGGAGATCGTCACTCATCCCTTGTCACTTTACCGTCATTTGAAATGGATGTTTATTCGGCAATTTCTCCTCACGCAGAAACTTTAGAAAGACGCGCACTGGGACTGTGGAATTTGTCTAAAGAATCTGCAAATTTTGTTCTAACCTCAGCTAAATCTCTAATTACGCTTATTTTATCGCCGACTGAAATGCAGAATTTAGGAGCACATCTGGAACGTGATAAAGATTTTCTTCCTGAAAAATTGATTGAAAAATTAACCGGGTGCGGATATGTGCGCGAAGAACCTTTGAAAAATATTGGTGAATTTTCGGTGCGCGGCGGAATAGTGGATGTATGGTCGCCTGATGCCGAAAATCCCGTGCGAATCGAATTTTTTGGCGATACGGTTGATTCAATTCGTGAATTTGATGCCGATACCCAACTTTCAATCGGTCAACTCAAAGAAGTTTCGTTAGCACCGATGCGCGAATTTTCAGCGACTCCGCAAGATTTAAAAGATTGGGCGTTTTTTGCTAAAGACAGATTTGCAGATGAAAAATTTGCTCGAAATTTGAAAGATCGGACTCAATTTGCCGAAGAAGGGGAAACTTTTAATGGTTGGGAATTTTTGATTAATCTCTTATTGCCAAAAACCT
>DAORIL010000694.1:0-3514 GCA_035438525.1 Pyrinomonadaceae bacterium | reverse complement strand
ATATGATGCGCGAAGCAAAACTGATCGCGCCGGAAAATTTTGCGATTGTTTCTCTTCAGGCTCCGTATCAACATTTTCAGCCAAAAGACAACGGTTATCGAGTCGGCTTTGGTTGGCTGACGGATTATAAATCCGAAGAATCGGTCACACTTCATCACCATTTTCTTTTGGATGTGATTGAAAAATTAATTAAAGGCGGAGTAGTTGATAAAACGAAAATTTATCTTTACGGATTTTCCCAAGCCTGTGCACTCAATTTCCGCTTTGCTTTTACACATCCAGATGTTATGTGCGGCGTATTAGGAGTCTGCGGCGGAATCCCCGGCGATTTAGACACCAGCAAACTTTATCAACCAACTAATGCAAATGTTTTTTATCTTTATAGCCAAACTGATGATTTTTATCCGTTGGAAAAATTTGAGCAGTTTGATGCCAAATTGAGAGATTATTTACCAAATTATCAAGCCAAATCTTACGCCGCAAAACACGAGATTACTGATGAAATGCGCGAAGATATGAAAAATTGGCTATTTGAGAAAAATAAATAGTTTGCAAGGCATCTATTTTTTGGAATAATATCATCGAAAAGCTTCGAGAGGTGTTTTGATAAATGAGTAAATTACACATAATTACGCGGATTTTAGGTTTTTTGCTTTTGTCATTCGTAGTGGCTTGCCAAAGTGATGTCACTACCCAAGCCCAGCAAGAAAAACCGAGTATTTTTTCTCCCACCGTTGCCAAACCTAAACTTACCAACATCGAAAATGAATCAATCAAAAAACTTCTCGAAAGTGCGGTTGAGCAAACAACTATTACCAAAGGCTATGATCCGGCTTATGTCGTTTTGCCTTATCCGAATGGCGATGTGCCGATTGAAACCGGAGTTTGCTCGGATGTCGTAATTCGCAGTTTTCGCAAAGCAGGAATAGATCTACAAAAAGAAGTTCACGAAGATATGATGGCAAATTTCTCTGTTTATCCAAAAAAATGGGGATTAAAGTCCGCCGATTCAAACATTGACCACCGCCGCGTTCCGAATCTGCAAACTTTTTTCACGCGCAAAGGAAAATCTTTACCAATTACTGATAAAGGTGATGATTACAAACCGGGCGACATCGTAGCTTGGGATTTGGACGGCAAAGGAATGACGCACATCGGATTGGTTTCAAATATTTGGAACGAAAAGACCAAACGCTACGGAATAATTCATAACATCGGCGGCGGTGCACAATCCGAAGACCGCATTTTTGATTGGAAAATCATCGGTCATTATCGGTATTTTTGATTTTTGATTTGCGATTTCCGATTACTTTTCCTAACTTTTTACTTTTTACTATTACCTTTTAACTTGTTTACGCTTTCGGTAATCTAACCGTAAATTTAGTGCCTTCGTTTTGGGTTGATTCAACTTCAATTGTGCCGTTATGTTCATCGATGATTCTTCGGACAATCGCTAAACCTAAACCTGTGCCTGTTTCTTTGGTCGAAAAATAAGGTTCAAAGATTTTCGGCAGATTCTCCGCAGAAATTCCGCCACCGGTGTCCGCCACTTCAATTTTGGTAACACTTTCCTCGTTTGAAATCGTAATATTTAAGCTTCCGCCATTGGGCATAGCTTGAACAGCATTGATAAAAAGATTATTAAAAACCGAGCGCAGAACTTCAGCATCGCCTAAGATTTTAGAAGCCCTTTCGTGTTCAACCAAACTAATTTTGATATTTTGCTCCTCGGCTTGACCTTCAACGATTCGGAGTGAATTTTCAATTGCCTCACGCGCCTTAACCGATTTTAATTCTAATTTTAACGGCCGCGAATAACGCAGAAAATCCGAAACCAATTGGTTGATCCGGTCAACTTCATTTTTTAATTGAAAAGTTAATCTTTCAAAAATTTCAGCTTTCTTTTCATCTTCGGGAACAAATTTTGCTCGTAACTGATCAAGCGTTAAGTTAATATAATTCAAGGGATTACGAATTTCATGAGCAATTGCCGAAGCAAGTCTGCCGACAACCGCGCTTTTTTCGGCTTGTTGTAATTGCGCCTCGAGCTCGCCTTTTTTATCCAGTTCCGCAGTCATTTCATTAAAACGCAAAGCCAATTGTCCAAGTTCGTCTGACCGTTCCGCTCCACGCACCCGCACACTAAAATCGCCTTCGGCAATCCTTTTGGCAGCATTAGAAAGTTGGGCAATCGGACGGGTAAATCGCCAAACCAGCAAAACTGTGATCAAAGTAGAAATTAAAAGAACGATCAAAGTGTAAATAAGCGGTTGGGCGGCACGTTGAAAAGCCTCTCGCTTATCATTTTTAAGAATGACCATTAAATACCAACGTCCTTGATTTGTCTCAAATGGAATCGCATGAGCCTCGTTATCGCCTGAATTATCTATATTTATCCCGTTGGGAAATTTTTTACGATCTTCGCCGAGCCGATACGCATTTACCAAGGGAGGTAGATCGGTGATATTTTTGAGCTCAAGATTTACCGTTTTGCCGTTATCATCAGTAGTTGGAAGATAAGTTTCGCTCAAACTATCATAAATTTCCCACTTGTCGTTGATAAAAATAATATCTTGAATGCGTTTGGTTGCACTTTCATCAAAAAATGGCTGACCTTCGCGTTTAACAAAATCCCGAAGCCGGTCGCTGGACGAAATACTATTAAACCCAAGGGCAATTCCCGCCACTAAAGCCTGTGATTGTGCTTCCCGCAATTGTTCGTTTTGACGTTCGGTCTGCAAATTTAAATAATATTGAAAACCAAGCGTGGTAATCAAAAGAATAGCTAAGATAATCAAAAGCCTGACACGAAATGTTTGAAAGAAAGTCATTTAGTTCACTCCTGCGGGAAGAGCAGTTTAAGGTAAAAGTAAAAAGGTAAAATGTTCGGAGTTTTTTTTACTCACTATTTTGATAATACCGCTTACTTTGCAATAGTTTAATGCAATTCTTAGTTTTTTACTGTTACTTTTTACTTTTTACTTGTTTTATTTTTCCTTGCTGTTGTCATAATTTGAATGTTATAGTTTTTTCTAGCTTGAAATCAACTTTCCGGCAAACTTGAATTTTCAATTATTCATCAAGAGTTCTAACTCTCCTGTGACTCTCCTGTAAAATTAAATAAAAGAGGTATTTGTGATGTTTTTATGCCCTAAGAATTTGTCCGGTAAATTACTTTTTGTAACTTTATCTATTGTTTTTGCACTAGTTAGCCAAAGTCAGGCACAATCCAAAAAATCAACAGCCAAAAATCAGCCAACAACTAAAACTACTGCTAAAAAGTCAGATGATAAAAAATCTGCCAAGACCACTGCAGTTTCGAGCAAAGACAAATCGAAAGCAAAAACAACGGACAAAACTAGTAAAACCTCAGATAAAAACGCCAAAACTCAAGACAAAAATTCTAAAACACAGGACAAGAATGCTAAAAACGCTAAAAATGCTAAGCCAACTAAAGCAGAATTAGCCAAACAAGCCGAGCAAAAACGTATTGAAGCTGAACGCCAAGCCGCCG
>DAORIL010000693.1:0-3532 GCA_035438525.1 Pyrinomonadaceae bacterium | reverse complement strand
AAACTTTTTTGTAATTCCTGTTCTGCAAATTTTCTTTCCCTTGCTCGACCACCGCGAATAGCATCAATTAAAGCTAAATGCTGGTAAAGAAGAGGGTCTTTTAGTGCTGCGTTTGGCACCGTTTTGTATAAGGGAGTAACTGAAATTCCCCGAATTTTGCCTTGCGGATATGCCCAAACAGGAACTGGTTCATCACCAACTGTAATTAAGTTACAAAGTGGTTCTGCGGCATATGAAGTTGGTATCCCGCGAGTCATTTTTCCGCGTTCTTCAGGAAATGAATATTTCACGCCGTGAATTAGAAATTCCTCAACAGCGGTTAAATTTGGCTTTTCACCCATTGTAGAACTATGTAAAAGTTGCGAATGTTTTAATCGTTTTACTGCCCCGTGAATTTCTGATGCACTCATACTTAATTCTAAGGCTATACTCGCGTAAGCAGGGCGAATGTTATTTGCATAACCACACAGTTTAAGTAAAACAACGATGTCTTGCGGTTTCAAAGTCATTTTTCAATTATACATTCGCAATTCGCGAATTGCGAATGTATTGCGGAATTTATGGTTGTGTAATGACAAAAACTTTTCCAGTAACTGTAAACTTTCCTTGAATTACTCCAGTAGTTTTGGCATCTGCGCTACCCGTAAAATTCGGTTGTTTTCCGCCAATGCTGACAGCAAAATCTCCAGGCTCGATTACTCTTTTCCCATTATCCAAAATGACCGACATTTGGCGAGGGGAAATTGTAAATGTAAGTTTTCGTTTTTCACCTGCTTTAAGATTTATGCGTTCGACACCCGCCAAATTACGAATTGGAACAGGAACAGATGCTTCTGAATCGGTTAAATAAAGTTGAACAACCTCATCTCCGGCAATTTTGCTAACATTTTGCACATCAGCAGTTACGGTTACGCTTTGCCCTGCGCTGACATTTTTTGCAATTTTCAAATTACTGTATTCAAATTTGGAATAACTCAAACCATAGCCGAAGGGATAAAGCGGTGTGCCTCTGAAATAACGATAAGTTTTACCTTCCATTTTGTAATCGTCAAACGGTGGTAAATCGTTGATAGATTTGTAAAAAGTGACAGGAAGTCGTCCCGCCGGATTGTAATCGCCAAATAAAACATCGGCAATCGCAGTTCCTCCGAATTGTCCCGGATACCAGGCGTGGAGAATTGCCGGAAGATTTTCGTTTTCCCAATTCATCGCCAACGCACTGCCGCCCATCGTCACTAAAACGACGGGTTTGCCAAGTCCTTGGACAGCTTTGATCAATTCTTCCTGCGGTTTCGGTAAAGCAATATCGGTGCGGTCTCCGCCTTTGAACCCTTCGGTTTTGACATCCATTTCTTCACCTTCAACTGAAGGCGAAATTCCCATCACCATCACTACCACATCGGCTTGGCGGGCTTTGTTCAAAGCATCTTCGCGCAGTTTAACTTGGGCATTCGGCGGATTCCAATATAGTTTTGCTGACGCATAATGATTGTTATTTTCGATGTATTCAACCCGTAAATCGTATGTTTTTCCTTTTTCAAAACTAAAATCGGCGGAAACACTTCGGGTGCGGGGATTTTTACTTTCCTCCAAGACTAAATTATTGTCTAAAAATACTTTAACTGCGCCATTACTACGCCAGCCAATTTGATATTTACCTGATTCCTGAGCAGTCAATTTTCCAGTCCAACGGATAGAAAAACCATCTTCATTAATTTCTTTGGCAGGGCTCAGTGAACCCCAATTAAAATTGATTTCCCGGTCAATTCTAACCAAATCAGGCTTTCCGCTAAATTCACGGTTGTTGAAATATTCCGCCTTCAAACCGTTTTTACCGTCAGTTTTTAAACTTTCGTTGTCAATTGGTTCCAGTAAACTGCCTGTCGGATACATTCCTTTTGAATACAATACTTTAGTGTTTGGGGAAACTTTTTGCTGAATGCCTTCCAAGGCATTGACCGAAACAGAAGGTTGACCATTATAATTCCCTAAAAGCACATCGTCGTCATTAGCGTTTGGACCAATCACGGCGATTGTTTTCAAGTCTTTTTTGAGAGGTAAAACGCCATTATTTTTTAACAAAACAAGCGATTCGCGCGAGGCTTGCAGGGATAATTTGTGATGCGGTTCGGAATCATTTTCTGAATAGGGAATTTGGGCATATTTAACCATTTCAGTTGGATCAAACATTCCCAAACGGAACCGAATTTTCATTAAATTTTTAACTGCCGTATCAATTTCTTTTTCGGTGATCAATCCTTTTTTCACTGCCTCGCCAAGGGATTTATATTCTCCGCCGCAGGTCAAATCAGTTCCTTTTCTGACGGCAAGTGCGCTCGCTTCGGCTTCTGTCGGCAGAAATTTATGGCGAATATAAATGTCGTCAATTGCTCCGCAATCAGAAACAACATGTCCGTTAAATTTCCATTCGCCCCGTAAAATATCAACCAGAAGTTTATCGCTTGCACAGGCTGGTAATCCGAGAAAACGATTATAAGCACACATTACTCCGGTTGCTTTTCCTTCTAAAATTGTGGTGCGGAAGGCAGGTAAATAGGTCTCGCGCAAATCTCTTTCGGATGTTACTGCATCGAAAGTATGACGTTCCGGTTCGGGTCCGCTGTGAGCGGCAAAATGTTTGACGGTGGAAACAGCTTTCAGATATTTTGGGTCATTTCCCTGAATACCTTTTACAAAAGAGGTGCCTAGTTTTCCGGTTAAAAACGGATCCTCGCCCCAGGTTTCCTGTCCGCGTCCCCAGCGTGGATCACGGAAAATGTTGATGTTCGGCGACCAAAAAGTTAAGCCTTTATAACGTCCAAAATCGTTGTGCCGCAATGCTTCGTTATGTTTTGCGCGGGCTTCGGTTGAAATTACATCTGCAATATTGAAGATCAATTTATCGTTAAATGTTGCTGCCATCCCGATTGCTTGCGGAAAAACTGTTGCAATTCCGGCGCGAGCCACACCGTGCAAGGCTTCGTTCCACCACTCGTATTCGGCAACATCTAAACGGGGAATCGGTTTTGCGGCGTTCTGCATCTGCGAGATTTTTTCTTCCAGAGTCATCCGCGAAACTAAATCATCAACTCTTTGGTCAATTGGAAGTTTTGGGTTTTTATAAGGCGGAACAGGTGATTGCGCCGAAACATTCGATACAAACGAAATATATAGCGAAAAAAGTAGCAGAAAGGCTATTGAACGACAATAATTTTTCATAAATTTTGATGTTTTCTAAAAAGATAGCAATTAAAGGCAGAAACGCACACGTATCAAACGGGGTATTTACAATGGTTAGCACATTTACTCTTGCATGTGTCTCCGTCTTTGTTGTCAAAAATTGAACTGTTTATACACTTGTAATTGATTTAATTACTTAAATTTACACTTTCATAACTATTTTTCCAGCGTAATTAAAAATACATCGTTTTCGCGGATTTGCATTTCACGTTTAAATTCTTGTTTTGCTTTGATTTTGACTGACGTAGTTTCAAACGGCGCACCGGATGTTTTCTCCATTAAACTTTTGACC
>DAORIL010000692.1:0-3534 GCA_035438525.1 Pyrinomonadaceae bacterium | reverse complement strand
ACGTGTGCTTCCGATCTTTTTAATCGTAAAAACAATAAATGGATTCGGCTCAACGCACCAAAAGGAACGATCATTTTGAATACGGGCGATTATATGCAGCGGATCACTAATGACAGGCTGCCTTCAACAACTCATCGCGTCAGCAAGCCCCTTGATAAATCTCTGAACTCAAAACCTCGAATTTCAATTCCGATGGCGATATATCTTTGGGAAGACGAATTTTTGGAAGTTTTACCGAATCTTGGCGAGCCGAAATATAAACCGATTTCGGCAATCAAATTTCACACTAATATTACCAGCAAATATTACGGCGATGATTATGCAGTCAATGAATAAAAAGATCGGCAATGACTTTTATATATCATTACCGAAAGAGAATTTCATTTAATTTATTGCTCTGATTTTATTTTAGTTGAAATAATTCTTTCCCTGTTGCCAAATCCCAAACGCGGGTTGTTTGGTCGGAGCCGATTGAAATGCCTTTGGCTGAACTATTTGTAAAGACAAAACCGATTACATCATCAGTATGTCCCTGCAAAATCTTATCAACTTCCTCTGTCTCTAAATTTTTCAGTTCAATAAAGTTCTTTGCCTCTTCTTTTTGATCTATCGAAATTATTAAATTTTTGGCTTGTTCTTTGGAAAGCACGTCAAAATTTGCAGTTGAAACAGGTGAATCCGTCGTAGTTTCAGTTTTAACAGGTTTGACAATAAAACTCGCACCTAGATTTTGTTGCGGATTAATAGAATAACTAAAGAAATCATCCGGCGAAACTTTTAATCCATCAGTTCCTTTGATTTTAGCTAATCTTATTTCAGGATGTTGGTAACTGTAAGAACTGACAATAATCAGATTTCCCTCTTCAGTTTTGGTCAAAGCATCACGAAAATCCGATTGTTCTTCAAATTGATTGATTAATTTTTGGTTAACAAAATCCCATAAATAAAAGTCAGCTTCATCCTTAAGAGCAGTTTTATTTGTTTCATTTTCAGCAGCTAAATTAAATGTTTGCTTATCTCCAAACCAAAAGAATGAATAAGATTCAGCCGGCAAAGGAAAGGAACGTCCGATGAATTCGCCTGTTTGCAGATTCCACAGACAAAAATCTAAGGTTTTATCATCTTCTGCTCCGCAATCTGAAATTATTTTATCGCCTTGTTTGGTCACCATTATGAAGCTGGTCGGTGAACGTTCCAGCGTAAAATAATTATTAAATTCCCGGATCAATTTGCCGGTTGCGACGTTCCAAACTTTGAATTTTGTTAAAGTTTTTTCGTCGCCTCCCTTTGTAATTGATGTATCGTGAACGGTTATTAATTTTTGTCCGTCCGGCGTGAAAGTAATAAATTTGACCAGAGGAACTTCAGTTGAAATTTTTTGCAATTCTTTGCCGTCCGCCGACCAAATTTTTATCAATCCGTTGGCAGTTGCTCCTGCAATTTTTGAATCATCGGGACTAACAACAACTAAACTAAAACCGCCTTTTGTATCAAAAAGCTCGCCGACTTGTTTTTGATTTTCAATCGAGAAAAGTTTGATTTTTTCATTCGCATCGGCTGTTACATAATATTTTCCGTCAGGGGTAATTTCATTCCATTCAATATTTTCCTTAACAAATTTTTGTTCACTAATTTTTTGTAAACTATTGGCATCAATGGTAGTTATCAATTGTGTCGGATTAGTGCTTTCGTTCGATTTTTCGGAAAGTAAAATTTTAGTGCTATCAAGACTGACAGTAATTTCCGGCTCATCACGATAGCTTTTTTCGTCGTCAATATTAGCTGGAAAGCTAGTGTTTTTCAATAATTTACCTGTTTCAACCGAATAAACGGAAAGATTGTGTATGTATTTATCAATATAATCTGACGAATCTTTCTTCGGCGCGATTGATTTTCGATAAAGAAAAATTTTGGTTCCGTCCTTACTAAATTCCATTCGGACTTTTTTTGGAACGCTCGAATAGGAATTTTCGATAATGAACTCTTTATCGATTTCAAAACTGCGAATTTCTTTCCCGTCTTTCGCTGAAATCAACGAAATTCTATTATCTTTATCGGAAAATGAGGCCAGCAAATTTCGAGTGATGTTATTTATCCATTGATTACTCTCCTTAATTTTTTCAGCCTTAAAACTATCATTGCTTAAATTTACCAGCCAAGCCTCTAAAGGAGAATTATATTTCGGACTGGAAAATATCCACATTGATTGCCCGTCGGCACTGAACTCAATACTGTTTACATCATTTATTCCTTCATATTTTAATCTTTTGATTTCGGTTCCCGTAGCAACATCAACCAAAATTAAATTAGTTCCAAATTCATCAACGATCATCAATCTTTTGTTATCTGGCAGAAACTTCAACAATTCGATCTGATTGATTTTTGAATTAAAGAGACTGACCTCTTTCATGATTTGTAGATCCCAAAAAGCCACTTCTCCACGATGATTTCCAGTTGCCAAAAATCTACCGTTCGGGCTGTATGCAGTTAAGGAGATACCTGTTTTTTGTTCTGCCCAGCTAACAAAACAAAAGGTCAAAATTAAAATAAAAGTTCCGATAATTCTTTTCATTTGATTTTCATTTTCCAAAATTAAAAATACTAACACCTGATACTAATCGCAGATTTTTTGTCCAAAAGAGTTCAAGGAAAGTGCATAAAAAAAGCGGTTAAGATCTTAACTATTCTTTTCCGCTTTTTGTTCTGATTTTACTTTCCGCCTTTTTGCAGCCATTGCCAATATTCGCTTTCGTTCAATTTTTGCAAAAAGTCTTGTTTAAATTTCTCTTTGCCCGGTTTGCGCGAGTCCCAAACCAAATCAAAATATTGCCACGCTGCAGTTTCATTTCCAGAATACATCATATCTAACATTTCGCCCCAAAACGCGTCTAAAAAACCATCATTATCTGCACCGGTATAAGGAGTTAAGCCCATCTCTTTTTTGGCTTTAGCTGCTTTTCGCTTTAGAACAGTTAAAGAAGGCACAGGCTTATTCATCAACTTTGCATCAGGACGAAATTCACCGTTTTGGTAAGTCAAAATAACTGTCGGAATTGGTGATCCGGCAAAACTTGTCAGCCAATAAGCAAAGTTTGAATCGCCTGTTTGTAAAATCAAACTTCCCTTTTGATTTTTGCCAATGGCAATTACGTCAGAATCATTTCCTTCAATTGTCGGCAATTTTCTAACTTCATCGTTCCCTAATTCAAAAATGTGTAGATTAAAACAACAATGTGCCCCGCCGGTGTAAAATCCAACTGCCACATCGGGAGTTCCATCACCTGTTTTATCAACGGTTGTTCGCATTAAATTGGCAGATTTTTTACCGCCTGAATAATCATAATCCGCCGGGTTTTCGCCAAAATTAAAGCCGTCGCCAACCAGACTTCCGCTTTTCAAAACATCAAACAATTTACCGTTTTTTTGAATCAAAAGATAACTGCCGTATCCGTCTTTTTCATCCTCAGAAGTTGCGTAAGATTTGATTTCATAGCCGTTTACTTTTTTCTGTCTTTTTAATTTTGCAGATTTAGG
>DAORIL010000691.1:0-3537 GCA_035438525.1 Pyrinomonadaceae bacterium | reverse complement strand
CAAATAAAACAATATTCCAATGATTATTGGCAATACCCATGATGAAACACGGGCATTTTTGGGTGGTGATGAATCAAACTTCAAAGTGACTTGGGAACAATTACCTGACAAATTGATTCCAAATATGAGGGTTGATATTCAGCCCGAAGCGGTGATCGCCAAATATCGCCAGCTTTATCCAAAATTAACTGCCAGCGATTTACTTTTCAAAATTACAACTGCTTCCCGAAGCTGGCGCGGCGCAATTATCGAAGCCGAAGAGCGGGCAAAGTCAGGTTTTCCCGCTTTTGCCTACCAACTAGATTGGGCAACACCAAAAGATAATGGAAAATTTGGTGCACCGCACGCCTCTGATATTCAACTTGTTTTTGACAATATTGACAAACCGGGCGCATCTGCCATTGGTCCGACAGCACAAAAAATTGCGGATATAATGAGCGAAACTTTTCTTGCTTTTGCCCGCAAAGGTAATCCCAACAACAAGTTAATCCCGATTTGGAAACCTTACACGATGGCGAAACGCGAAACGATGGTTTTTGACGTGCCGCCTCATTTAGAAAATGATCCGCGTGGTGAAGAGCGCAAAATTTTTGAAAAAGTCCCGTATATCCAACCTGGATCCTAAAAATAATAAATTTAGAAAATCCATTTTTAAAATTGATTGGTTGGGTCTTGCAGAAATAATTGCAAAAATTTGTAAAAATGCTAAATGATTTAACAACTCATAACATTCCACTTTTATTCTCTCCGTTGAAATTCTACAATTCAAAATTTTCTCCATTAACAAAAAAGATTTGAAAATTTTTTTGGCTCATTTTTTTTAGAAATTCATAACTCACCCAATAGATTCCAAACTTTATCTTAAAGGTTTAATTAAGTTTTTAAGGTATAGACCTCTTGCAATTTCAGATGGGCTTTCATTTCAAATTCTCAAATCTAAGAATTCAACTCAAGTAATAATCAAAATCTGCCGATAAGTAAAAGGGGACACGTCTGCAATTAGCTATAAAAGTTCCTTAACAAACGGTTTTTTTGGAATTCCAAAAAAACCCGCTTTCAATAATTAGTAATAACTATGGAACCAAACTCACAAATAGATGAAAATATAACAGAACAAAGTCGGAGCGACATTTTTTTGCACCAACACCTGAATGTTGTGCATAAAAGAACCGATCGAATTTTTGCCATTTTGCTCCCCATCCAATTTCTGGCAAGTATCCTAGCTGCCTATTTACTTACTCCATTAACCTGGAGCGGTGTCAAAAGCAATATACATCCGCATGTCTGGTTCGCAATTTTTGTTGGAGGAGCAATTACTGTCTTCCCGATGTTTTTGATTTTTGCCTTACCTGGCACGGCATTTACCAGAAATGTTATTGCAATCAGCCAAATGTTGATGTCAGGGTTACTTATTCATATTATGGGCGGACGGATTGAAACTCATTTTCACGTTTTCGGTTCACTCGCCTTTCTTGCCTGTTATCGTGATTGGCGCGTTCTAATTACAGCAACACTCATCACAACCACCGACCATTTAGTGCGTGGTTGGCTATATCCCTTTTCTATTTACGGGATTTCATCCTATTCCGAATGGCGTTGGCTGGAACATGCCGGTTGGGTCATTTTCACCGATATTTTCCTGATAGTTAATTGCTTGCGGAGTGTCAAGGAAATGAAACAAATTGCAGAACAGGCAGCCGCTTTCAACTGCAGCGAAGCACGTTATCGTGCGGTGGTCGAACAAACTACAGACGGAATTGTTTTAATTGACCCCGATAATTTTAAAATATTGGATTGTAACGAGGCATTCAGTCATCTAATCGGCTGTCAGAGCATAGATGAAGCCAAGACTTTAACTGCTTTTGATTTCAGCACTGTAACTCCGATAGAAGTTTTGCAGCTTGTAGAATGGGCAAAAGAGCAACAAACGGCAGTTAAGGGTGAAAGGATCTACCGCCGCCGTAACGGGTCACAAATTGAGGTTGATATTACCGCCAGCCTTATCTCATACAACGGAAGACACGCGTTTTGTCTAAATGCTAAAGATATTACAGAACGCAAACAGAACGAAAGAGAAATAAAACGGCTGGCACTCGTTGCTCAAAAAACGCAAAACTCAGTCGTAGTGTGCAGTCCAACAGGTCAAATTCAATGGATCAACGAAGGTTTCACACGCCTGACCGGATTTGAAATAAACGAGGTTCTTGGAAAAAATCCGGCTGACGTTCTTTGTGGTGAAGCAACCGATAAGGAAACGATTGCCGAATTGGTCAAAGCTGTCTCCAATAGTCAACCTTTCAATGGCGAACTTTTCAATTATAAAAAAAATGGCGAAGGTTATTGGATCTCATTGTCTTTAATGCCGATAAATGATGATGACGGAAATCTCCTGGGATATATTTCAATTGAAATGGACATCACTGAAACCAAAGAGATGGAGAAAAAATTAAGGACAGCATATGACGAACTTGAACTTCGTGTAACTGAACGCACGGCAGAGCTTATAGAAGCAAATAGGATAATGAAAATCGAGGTCAGTGAGCGCAAACGTGCGGAGGTAGAACTAAGCGAAGCAAAACATTTTCTTTCAGATGTTATTGATAATGTTCCTAATTTAATTTTTGTCAAAAATCATGAAGGGATGTTTACGCTGGCAAATCGGGCACTTGCTGAATTATTTGGAACAACCGTCGAAAACATTATCGGACGAACCGCCGCTGATTTCAAAAATAACATTTCTGATTCTGAACGGATCAAATCAGACGATCTTGAAATTTTTGAGAAAGGGGTAGAAAAAATTATTCTCGAAGAAAGATTTACTGATGCAAATGGAGAGTTTCATTGGTTTCACACAATCAAACGTCCGTTGGCGATCGGGGATGAAAATCAACGGCATATCCTTGGTATTGCCACCGATTTAACCGAACGCAAAATCCTCGAAAGCCAGTTGCAACACGCCCAAAAGATGGAATCCATCGGACAACTTGCTGCCGGAATCGCCCACGAAATTAATACGCCAACCCAATATGTTGGCGACAATACTCGTTTTATTCGGGATGCTTTTATCGATATTGATTCCGTTTTGAACAAATACCGTAAATTATACGATGCTGCCCGGGTCGGGGTGATAGATTCAAGATTTGTTACGGAAATTGAAGAAGAAATAGGTAATGCTGACTTGGAATATTTAAGTGAAGAGGTTCCTAAAGCTATTCACCAATCTCTGGAAGGTATTATGCGAATTGCAAAAATCGTCCAGTCCATGAAAGAGTTCGCTCATCCGGGAACCAAAGAAAAACAAGCAGCCGATATCAACCGGGCAATAGAAAGCACTGTAACCGTTGCCAGTAATGAGTGGAAATATGTGGCAGAAATTGAAACAGAATTCGATGAAAATCTACCGCCTGTTCCATGCTATCTGGGAGAGTTCAATCAGGTAATTTTGAATTTGATAATTAACGCCACCCATGCAATTGCAAATTTGGTCGGCGATGGTTCTGCCGGGAAAGGAAAAATCAAGATAACCACCAAAAAAGT
>DAORIL010000690.1:0-3543 GCA_035438525.1 Pyrinomonadaceae bacterium | reverse complement strand
CCAAAAAAGAAGCAAAGAAATTGCTTTTTCAATCAAAGGAAAAGGTCTGTATTCGTTTAGAAAGGGAAACCAATGGACGAGTCAAAACGCTGAAAAAACAGCTTCACCAAATCACCCGCCAGATTCCTCTTGCCGCAGGAGTTTTAGCGGCTTCAATGATTCTCTCAGGCACTACAAACGCACAAGAACAAAAAACAGAATCGCCTAAAATTACCATCACTCAAATTACCGATTCCAAAAATTCCAAACCAACGATTTCAGGAACAGTTACAGATCCGAACGGCGCAGTAATTCCCGGAATTAGAATAGTTTTACGCAATATAAAAGATGGTTCAACCAGATTTGCGACCTCAAACGCTGAAGGGTTTTATGAATTTAAGGATTTTGAAGTCTCAACTTATGAGATTGTAATAGATGCACAATACGGCTTTGAAGCATTTCTTGCAAATAATTTAATAGTCACAGAAGGTAAACATTTAGATTTAAAGATAGTTCTGAAAGTAGGTTTTATAAATGATCATGATATGGTTTATGAGTCTCCAATCACTATTGAAACCGAAACACCTCAATTAGATAACAAAATCACGTCTCGTCAAATTGAAGATTTGCCTCTACCGCCTAATCGAAAAACTTTTGTTCTTGGACTTTTTCCCGGAGTAAAAGAGGGTAAATCAAAGAAGCAAGCTAAAACTAGCCAAATTTCTTTTACGATTTTTGACATGATGGGGGCTTTTATTTCAGAAGCGGAAGTAAAATTAACAAATACTAAAACAAAACAAGAGTTTACCGTTAAAACCAATGATAAAGGAGTTGCATATTTCTATTTGCTTCCACGAGGGCATTATGAAGTCAGAGCATCTGCAAAAGGCTTTCAAAACAGTGTTATGTCAGTGCTTATTGCCGAAAAAGTTGAACCAAATATTAAAATGTCTTTAGAAGTTGGAATTGTGACAGGTGTTATTTCAATTGATTGGTATGAAACTCCAATTTTTAATTCAATTATTCAGGAAGATGTTGATGTCGTTAAAAACTACATTGCCGCAAAGAAAAATGTCAATATCCGGGATAAATTCAGCGGTAACAAAACGATGCTCCACGCAGCTACCCAATCGGGAAATATTGAAATAATTAAACTTCTGATCAATGCCGGAGCAAACGTCAACGCCAAAGATAAACCTGGTCGGACTCCAATCCTAATGCTGGATGTTGTTGACGAAGATGATTTAGAAATCCTAAAACTTTTCATTGCCAATGGTGCTGATTTAAATGTTCAAGACAAAGACGATGGCAAATTGACGCTTTTGATGAAAGCCTGTGATGATGACGATTTTGAAGCAGTGAAAATTTTGCTCGAAGCAGGAGCAAACCCAAATCTAAAAGATGAAGATGGTGAAACCGCTTTGCAAAAAACCATTTCTAAAGAAATCAAAGAACTGCTCAAAAAACACGGCGCGAAATAGCCAGTCAAAAAAGAGTTTGAATACTACTTTGCATACCCCGTTTCGATAAGCTTTTCCATCGTAATTCCCTCTTGTTTTTTGCCGTAGAGCATGATTCGCTCAACGTATTTGGCAATCACATCGGCTTCTAAATTTACCGTTTCACCATTTTTCAACGTTGATAGATTCGTCAAAGCCCAGGTTTTAGGAATAACGGCGATTTCAAAATAATCATCGGTCAATTCCGCGATGGTCAACGAAATTCCTTCGACCGAAATTGAGCCTTTATAAACCAAATATTGTCCGATTTCTTTTGGATAACCGATGCGAACTGTCCAAAAATCTCCGCTTTGGGTTGCGTTCAAAAATTTTCCGGTCGCGTCAACATGACCTTGGACAATATGCCCACCCAACCGCGTGGAAGGTGTTACGGCACGTTCAAGATTGACAACTGCACCAAACTTCAAATTTCCCAAAGTCGAACGGTTCAGAGTTTCCTGCGAAACATCAGCCGCAAACCCATTTTCCGTAATTTCCAAAGCCGTCAGACAAACGCCGTTGACCGCAATCGAATCGCCTTCAATTGTGTTTTCAGTAACTAATTTGGCAGAAATTTGTATTTTGGCACCGCTCGAATGTTTATTGAGTGCTGAGATTTTTCCTAATTCTTCGATAATTCCGGTAAACATATTTAATAAAAATGATATGTAACTTTTGGGTAAACTTCAATTTAGTTTCCAGTTTTTCAATTTTGGAATAATTGGTGTGGCAGGATCAATAAAAGGTGTGTCTGCTACATTTTTCAAATACGAATCAAACCTTGTTAAATCAGAGTCAAAGAGGAATTTGTAAACTCTTTCAGTTTTTTTTCGCAAATCAGCTTTGTAGGTTATATTTTCTGTGCTTCTGGTCAAGAAAATTTTGAAAATTCTAGCATAAGCATCAAGCGCACGTTCAGCATAACCTTTTTGAAGTGCTAAAATTGATTTAGTTTCATCAGTCTCTTGATTACCTGCAACTTTAATTTTTTCCAAATGGGATGTTTCTAAATTGTTGAACTCATCAAGATACCAATCTCCAATCACTCTATATGGTTCAGTCAATTTCTTGGTTTCACAACCTATTTGAGTTGATTGATAAATTAGAGGAAGTGCTTCTTTTTTGTGGTTTTGGCGAACATACATAATGTAGCCAATGGTGTAATTCATCCAACCCGTAGCGTTCAATTTTCCATCCGGGCATTCTTTAGTTTTGTAGGTATATTTGAAGGCTCCGTAATTGTCAGAAATCACTCCTTCATTCATTTTTTGAAGTGCTAATTTTGAAAAAATTATTGCATCATCATTATATTTATCGTTGGGAGGATTTTCAGTAGCATTATCAAAACTGATTGAAGCAAGAATGAGAATAATATCAAGGCTATTTGGATAAAAACTTAGCAATTGTCGACCACTATCAAATGCTTCATGCCAATTTTGAGCAGGAACCGCTTTGTTAAATCGGTCATAAAGTTCCATATCCCGAACTACTATCTCAAGCTTAGGAATCTGTTTATTGAGATAAGTCTTAACTTCTTCTTGTCCTTTTAAGTCACCGCATTTTTCAAGATATTTTTTCGCAACTGCAATTCTCTTTTTATAATCATCTGCCGTTAAATTTTTATCTTTTGTTGGAAAACTGTCTAAAATTGTTTGGCATTCTTTTACTAAATCCTGAGAAAAAACTGGAGTAGCGACAAATAAACAAAAAGCAACAATGAATATTTTTAAGGTAAAAAATCTAACAACAACTTTCATTCAAACCTCCAAATAACCTTTTGCCTTTTTACTTAACTTTTCTCCATTCTAACTTTCAAGATTCTGCGCTTATCAACTTCTTCAACTTTGAAAATATGCCCGTTAAATTTGACCGTTTCGCCTTCGGAAAGTATTTGTCCGGCTTCGCTCATCAAAAATCCGGCGATGGTGGTGTAGCCTTCGGAAATCGGGAGATTCATTCCCATTCGACGGTTCAAATCGCGGACGACCAAATTTCCGTCCAAAAGATAACTGCCGTCGGATTGTTCTTTGATTTGTTCGGAAACTTCTTCGTCGTGTTCGTCAGA
>DAORIL010000689.1:0-3556 GCA_035438525.1 Pyrinomonadaceae bacterium | reverse complement strand
GGAATCGCCCGACCAAATCGGTTGAAGACAAATCTTCGTGACAGGCAACCGTAATCAACGGACGACCGAGCTTCCATGCCATATGTTCGACAAAACGGGTTTTTCCGCATCCGGTCGGACCTTTCAGCATCACCGGAAGTTTGGCTTGATAGGCGGCTTCAAAGAGTTCGATTTCCTGAGCAACGGGCAAATAATACGGCTCGTTTTCAACTTTGTATTTTTCAACTGCTAATTCCATAAATTGTTAAAGTGAAAAAGGTTAAAGGTGAAAAGGTGAAAAATTCCGGTTCTGATTTGGCAATAAAGTTAAACTAGATATAAATACTTTACAAAAATAAGTTTTGCCAATTAATAAGTAATCTTCTTCACTTTTTTTCATTTTTACTTTTTCACTTTTAATCTTAACATTCGCTTGAAATTATCGGCAAACAGGTATAAAAAATGTTGGGCGGAAAGTATTTGCGGAAACTTTGATGTGTGCTGACCTTGGTTGGCTTTTCTTAACTTATTTACTAATTGCCATAAGACCAAAGACATAAAAAAAAGCCGCTTTCGATAAAGCCGCTCTTTTCAGTAAAATGCAGAATTTAATAGCCAAATTATATCTTTGCGTAAACCGTGTCAGAAAAATAGCCGTTGTAATTGCGTTCAATGGTCAAGAACTTTCCATCATCTGAAAGTAACCAAGTTTCTTGGATATAATCGTTCTGCCGGTTCTCACTTCGATAATTATAGATATTTTCAAGAGTTGTGGAGATACGAATTTTCTTTGGGTTCAAAAAGCGAATTTCGGTTTTTCCAATTTGTCCGAATCTGCCTTCAGGGTTGCCTATCAAAGTTCTATTGACTTTAAATAATGATGTATCGCTCCATTCTGCTTTTGTATCATTATTTTTAAACATTCTTTCAACCTTAACATTGTCTCCGTTTTGCACGATATTGAGAGTCATTATCGAATTTGGAACTTTAGTTTTAAAGGAATGTTTGATTGGTTTCCAATTGCCCACAAAACTATCTGTATTATTTTGTGCGGAAACTGAAAAAACAAATAGAATCCCGATTAGAATTACCAACAAAGTCTTCTTCATATTGTTTAATTCTCCTTGTTTGAAATTGAGTTAGCCAAATTTCGCTTAATAATAGTTCATCACAAATTAGATAGCAATATTTTTTTCAACAGTTAATTCCATAAATATTAGTTTTTTACCGTAACATCCGCTTGAATTTATCACCAAACAAGTGAAAAGTTAAATTCTTTGCAAATTAACTTTTGTTGTATAATTTGACTTAGGTTTTACCAAAATAAATTTTAAAAAGGATACAGACAAAATAGACAGAGGTGTAATTTTGTCTTGTTTATTTTGTATGACAAAAAGCCAATCCCCCAAAATGCTTTTTAATTGTGCGTTTTGTAATTATCAGTCCAATCTTAATCTGCGGGAATGTCCCGATTGTGGAAAGGTCAGTAATAAAAATACCGAAACAAAAGTTCTTTCTAATTTCGAAACCAAACAACAACAGAATTTAAACTCGAAAAGCCAATCATCACAAATCAATTCTTCCAAAAAAGCGCCTTCTAAAAAATTGATCTATACCTGTCAAAAGTGCGGCTATCAAACGCCGAATGCTTTGCCGGAATGTCCTGAATGCGGAAACCGGAATTTTTCCCAATCTGAGGTTTCAATAAAGTCAGCCGGAAAACAGAACGAAGTTATAAAAGTTGATATGGAACGAGTCGGCAAAATTTGCCAAGGGTTTGGAATAGGTTTTTTTGGAATAGCGCTATTAGTGTTTTGGGGAGTTGGACCGACCGGAAAAAGCTATCCGAGAAGCGGAATCATTGCTAATCCGGGTGAGAACTGGATTGGCGCATTCATCTTGGTAGTTGTCGGGCTAATTCTTATTCTATTAGGCACTTATCTCAAAAATAAATAACAACTAATTCGAATTCGCTTCAAACCAAAAACAATCTGCTAAAATAACTTTAGATTTTCAATTTTCAATTTTTCACTGTGTTTATGTATTCATCTATCCATTTCGATACCAAACCAAGAGCCATTACCAATGCTTCAAACCCGGAAGTTTTAGAAAAACTGCGCCAAATCGTTGGAGCAGAAAATATTTTAGTTGAGCCTGATAAAGTCGAACCTTATGGTGCAGATGCAGTTAAAGAAAAGTTCCCGCCAGAAGCCGTAATTTTTCCCGAAAGCACCGCGCAAATGGTTGCAATTCTTAAACTTGCCAATGAATATCTGTTTCCCGTGACGGCACGCGGAGGCGGCGTCGGTTATTCCGGCGGAGCAGTTCCGGTTGATGGCGGAATCGTCATCGGCACGGATAGGATGAATAAAATTATCGAAGTTTCAGCGGATGATTTGTATGTCGTTTGTCAGCCGGGAATTACGACTTTTGCTTTGCAGGAGGAAGTCGAAAAACACGGCGTTTTCTTTCCGCCAGATCCCGCCAGTTACAAAAATAGTTACATTGGCGGCAACATCGCTGAAAATGCAGGCGGAATGCGGACTCCGAAATATGGCAACACCAAACGCTATGTTTTGGGATTAGAAGTAGTGACGGCAACCGGCGAAATTATCCGCACCGGCGGCAAGACCGAAAAAAATGTCGTCGGATTTGATTTGACAGGTTTGATTTGTGGCAGCGAAGGAATGCTCGGAATAATTACCGAAGCCACGCTCAAGCTTTTGCCGATGACCGAAGCAACTTCCACCATTCGCGCGAGCTTTAAAACAATGGAAGAGGCTTGTAAAGTGCTGACCAAATTCACGCCCGTTGGAATTTTGCCGATGGCAATGGAAGTCATTGATAAATATTGTATCGCCGCGATTGAACAAAATTATGCCTTTGGTTTGTCAAAAGATGCTCAGGCAATTTTACTGGTCGCGGTTGATGGTTCGAGCGAAGAAGTGGCAAGAAATGCCGAAACGATTGAGCAAATTTTAGTTGAAAACGGTGGTTTTGATGTGATTCGCGCCAAATCCAAAGAAGACGAAGACAAACTCTGGGATGTTCGCCGCGCCATTAGTCCGAGTCTGATGAAATACGGAACCTTGAAACTTAATGAAGATGTGGTCGTTCCGCGTTCAAAAGTTCCTGAACTGGTGGCAAAAATCGAAGAAATCGGCAAAACTCATAATACTTTTGTCGCCAATTTCGGACACGCCGGAGACGGCAACATTCACGTTAATTTTATGTGCAACCGCGAAGATTCCGACTCAATCGCTCGTGCCCGTCAATGTGTCAAAGAAACTTTTCGGCTTTCAGTTGAACTTGGCGGAACAATCTCCGGCGAACACGGCATCGGCTATGTCAAAGCCCCGTATATGGATTATGCGATTGACAAACCAACGCTCGAAATTATGAAGGGAATTAAGAAAGTTTTCGATCCGAATGGCATTTTGAATCCAGGGAAGATGTTCATTTAATTCTTCTAAATTGTATATAAAAGAGTTAAAATATAGAGTTAGATTTTAACTCTATATTTTATGTGAATCAATAGTAGAAATTAAGTAAAAACAAGGCAAAAGTTAATTTACCT
>DAORIL010000688.1:0-3557 GCA_035438525.1 Pyrinomonadaceae bacterium | reverse complement strand
ATTATAACTAGTGTATTTATTTCCTCTAATATCACCTACTCTAGTACCTACTAATCACCTCCGTTTGTTTTGCTAAACTGATTTCAGAATGGTTTGACGCGCTTATCACAATTGACCCGCACCTGCATCGTTATTCATCTCTTAACGAAATTTACACGATTCCAAATATTGCTTTACAAGCCGCCCCGCTTATTTCGGACTGGATCCGGGAAAACATCTCGAATCCGCTACTCGTCGGACCGGACAGCGAAAGCGAACAATGGGTAAAATCAGTTGCGATGCGGGCAAACGCGCCGCATATCGTTCTCGAAAAAATCCGCCGAGGCGACCGTAATGTTGAAATTTCGATTCCGGACATCGAAAAATGGCGTGAAAAAACGCCCGTGCTGGTTGACGATATCATCTCGACTGCCCGGACGATGATTGAAACCGTCAATCATCTGAAAAAAGGCGGACTGACTGCGCCCGTCTGCCTCGGCGTACACGCCGTTTTTGCCGGAAACGCATACACGGATTTACTCGCCTCGGGCGTAGCGGGCGTTGATACCTGCGACACAATTGAGCACACCTCAAACGCAATTTCTGTTTTACCGCTTTTGACTGAAGGTGTTTTGCGATTACAGAAAAAATTGTAGATTTTTAATCCGCAGAGTAGAAAAACTGCTGACAAAATTTGATGATAAATTTACTGGTCGAAAATCCGCTTCTTCTTCTGTTTGTCGTGGCAGCAATCGGCTATCCACTTGGGCGAATTAAGATTCGCGGCGTGAGTTTAGGAGTAGCGGCGGTGTTGTTCGCGGGTTTAGCCGTTGGCTCGCTTCATCCTGATTTGAAATTGCCGGAAATCGTTTATCTGCTTGGTCAATCTATTTTTATTTACACCATCGGCTTGAGTAGCGGCGCGGCGTTTTTCTCTTCTTTACGGCGTAAGGGCTACCGCGACAATCTGTTCATTTTGGCAATTTTGAGTTTCGACGCACTGCTGGTGGCGGCGGCACAAAAAATCTTAGTCCTCAAGCCAACTATTGCAGCAGGCTTGTTTGCCGGAAGCGTCACCAACACATCGGCTTTGGCGGGCGTGCTGGAATTTATCAAAAACCATTTTGCCAAAGGACATTTTAGCGACACCGAAATTACAAATTTACTCGCCGACCCGGTTGTCGGTTTTTCGCTGGCTTATCCGATGGGAGTTTTAGGCTTGATTTTCGCCATTATCATTGTGCGGCGGCTATGGCGCGTGGATTACGCCGAAGAAGCCAAAAGTTTAACTGATATTCCTCTTTCGCCACGCCGCCTTCATTGTCAAACGATCCTCGTCAACCAACCGCAAGCTACCGAAAAAACGCTTACAGAATTGACGGCAGAAAACGATTTTCGTGTCGTGTTCGGACGACTTAATCGAAATCACGAACAAATTATTGCCGAAACTGAAACACGCTTTCAAATCGGAGATTTGATTACGATTTGCGGGACGCGGGAAGAAAACGAGCGCGTTGCCGCTTTTCTCGGAGAACCGGCAGCGGCGGAAATTGAAATTGACGGCGGCTTGCGCGATTATTACCGGGTTTTCGTTTCAAACCCGCAAATTGTCGGGCATAAAATAATTGACCTTAATTTGCCGCATCTTTTAGGTGCGACCGTGATTCGAGTGCGGCGCGGCGATGTCGAATTTCTGCCTCAACCTGATACTGTGCTGGAATACGGAGATCGGGTCCGGGTGCTGGCGAAACCGGAAAACCAAAAGACAATCGCTGCGTTTTTCGGTGATTCTTATCGTGCCCTGAGTGAGATTGATATTTTGACATTTGCTCTCGGTATTACCGCCGGACTGCTGCTCGGAATGGTGCCGCTCCCGCTGCCGGGCGGCTTTGTTTTCAAACTCGGCGCAGCGGGCGGACCGCTGCTAGTCGCTTTAATTTTGGGTAAAATAGAGCGCACCGGCTGGCTTGTCTGGAACATTCCCTACGGCGCGAATTTAACCTTGCGGCAAATCGGTCTGGTTTTATTTTTGGCGGGCATCGGCACCCGCTCAGGGTATGCTTTTGTGCAGGCTTTGGGAGACGGGGAAGTTTGGAAGATTTTTCTGATCGGTGCCTTCATAACTTGCGTGTCCGCCTTAATGATTTTGTGGATTGGCTTTAAATTACTAAAAATCCCAATGAATCTGCTGGTCGGGATGCTCGCCGGAGCGCACACCCAACCGGCGGTTTTGGGCTTCGCGCTCGAACAAACAGGCAACGAACTACCAAACATCGGCTACGCCTCGGTTTTGCCGACAGCATTAATCGCCAAAGTCATTTTCGCGCAACTACTGCTGGCGATTTTGGCGGCAGTTTCGTCCTAATGTTTTAAAGTTTTAGTGATGTTTGTAAAAGCCTACGCCTTTAATATCATTCCAAGAAGTTGTTTGATGACAGATGTAGCATTGATTGACCTGTGCATTTTCCTGCCTGGCAATTCGTTTCGAGACCATTTCAAAATGTTCCATAAAATGGCTCGGCGGGGCTTGGTGGCATTGAGCGCAATCGGTTGAGCGCGGGCTGGGGTGTTGAAACGCCGGAATTGTCCATTGGGTTGTCGCGTGACACGAAGCACAGTTTTGCCCGAATAAGCCAAAGTGCTTGTCTTTCGTCGCATGACAGCTTGCACAATCGAGTCTGGCTTCGAGCGGCGAAACAAGGGAATTGTTTTCCGGCAAAAGCGGATTGTTCGGTTGATTTGAAAGTTTCACGCTGTCGGCTATTGTCTTGATGCCGATTTGCGCCAATGCTTCATGGTTCATCAGGCGCAAATTTGCCTTCGCGCCCTGGTGTTCGATATGGCAGGCGGAACAATTTGAAATATTCGCGTGAAAGGCTGTCGGCTGCCTCTGGAGTAAAGATTCGTTATTTGCATGACAGCCGATACATTTTGCCGAATCAATGCCCTGCAGAGGAGTGTGGCAGGCGGCACAGTTGGTTTTGAGAGAGGCGTGAGCGGCAGATAGATCGCCCGGTATCACCTGGCTCTGCCACGCAGGGGGGTTGTTTTTCGCATACCAGAATGCGGCGACAGCTAACCCCGCCCCCGTCAGCAGAACAATAATTTTGAACCAAGTTTTCAGATTTAATTGAACCATCTCAAACCAAAATAAATCCCCGCCCAAATATGGAAAACGAGTAAAATGTAAAAAGTGAACGAAGTCGTCAGATGAATTTTAAGCCAAATTCCCATCCGCCGTTTCAAAAGTTCGTGTGTCCCTATCGCGTATTCGAGATCGGCAATCGATTCAGCCAAGCGCACAGCATGATAGGGAAGCGAGTTTTTTTCTGGTTTAAAAAGAACGTCTGTGCCGAAAAAACTGTTCACAGCACGGCGAACAACTCCGCGCGAAGCCAGACTCACGATTTCAGCATTTGACTGGCGCGACATTTCGCCAATCAGCAGATTGTATTCAGTGGCTAAACGGTTTAACAGATCCTGTTTTTCGTGAAGTTCGAGCGTTTCATACCTGAGAAAATATCTACCGATAAAACCGCTGAAAATCGTCAGCAGCATCATTACTGTCAATAAAATTC
>DAORIL010000687.1:0-3575 GCA_035438525.1 Pyrinomonadaceae bacterium | reverse complement strand
TTTGGGAACCAACCGCATGACGCGGGTTGGAAACGTCATCGGAACGCTTGAGTATATGTCGCCGGAACAGGTGCGCGGACTCGAAACCGATGCCCGGTCAGATGTTTACGGACTTGGCATTATGCTCTATGAGATGTTGACCGGACGCTTACCGTTTGAATCGGAAAATGATTTTGAAGTAATGAAAATGCAAACGGAAATGATGCCGACTCCGCCGCGTTCACTCAAACCCGATATTCCGGTCGAGGTTGAAGCCGCAATAATGAAAGCAGTAGCAAAAGATCCGAATGATAGGTTTCAATCAGCCGGAGACTTTCTCGAAACTTTTCTCGAACTTGGTTTTGCCCTACCAAATGTGACCTTTGGTTTTGGAACGCTGGCTAATTTCAAAAAGCCTTCGCGTCCTTCAAATCCCGGTCTTCCAACAGGTGGAACTTCACAAACTTATAATGATATTGCCAATTCTATTCCGCAAAGCCAGATTCCGACCGAACCGATCATTTCGATTCCAAAATCTGAAATGCCGGCTACTTTGGAAGTTGGAGAAGAACTTAAGAAAGCAGCGGCAGGTGAAACCCGACTGGCTCCGGTTCAGCAAAATGAGATAAAAGGAACGCGAATCGCCACTAATCCTCATGAAATGAAGGCAACCAGACTTGGTGAGGCAAGAACCGACGAGGTTTCATCCGGAAATTATCAAGCCGCCTCATCACCGTCATTTTTCAGTAAATTGACTGGAGTGCATTATGCGATTGCGAGTGCAGTTGCCTTAGTTTTCTTTGGTTTAGTAGGAATGGCAATAATTTTACCATCCCTTTGGAGTAGTTTTTCGACCGTTAAAGAAGAGCCGAAAAAAGTTGAGCAGCCTAAAGCGATTGAAAATAAAAAAGTAGAGACAACGCCGACTGCAACCCCCGAAATTGTTTCTCAACCGACAACTCCGCCGACTTCGCAACCAGAAAGTTTTCCGACTTCAACTCCGTTGCCAATGAATAATGCACCGGTTTTGACGGAAAATCCAAATACCGAAAAACCCAATAATCCGCCTACCCAAAATCAGCCAAGAGAAAGGGAAACAGTGAAAAACAATCCGCCGCCCGCTCAAAAACAGCAACCAAGGCAATCCTCACCACCTTCTGCTCCAAAACAACAACCACAACAAACGCCAAAGGGCGGAAAGCGTTTGCGTGATATTTTGACCGAAAACTAATGGAGATGAAAGCGATGATTAAACGTAATATTTACTTGATGTTAGCAATCACCATTTTATTGAGCAATCTGACGGTTTTAGCCCAAAAAGGCAAAACAAAGCCTAAGCCGAAGCCAAAAGCTTCTACTTCTAAAGTCGCTCAGTCTTCGGCGGCAGATGACGCTTTTAATGCAGGCGCAACCCTTTTTAAACAAGAAACGCCTGACGCATATCAGTCTGCGCTCGTGAAATTCAATCAAGCCCTTGGACTCTATCAAAATGAAAATGATTCCGAAGGGGCGGCTGACTGCTATATGATTATTGGCAAAATTTATGGTCGTTTGAAAGATTCAAAACAAGCCAATGATAACTACGGGAAAGCTATTGAAATTTATCGTGCGACAAAAAACTATGAAGGCGAAGCCCAGGCTTTAAATAATATTGGGGCATTAGCCAGAGACCTTGGATATTTTGATACATCCGTTCGAGCCTATCAAAATGCCTTAAATTTGCAGGCGAACCTAAAGCCAAATGTTAAAGCTCAAATCTTAAATGGTTTAGGCGAATCTTTATTTTCCCTCGGCAGACTTGAAGAAGCAAAAGCAAAATTTAACGAAGCCAATGGCTACTGGGCAGTCTCTGTTAAAAATGAAGATAAGGTTCGCACTACATATAATTTAGGTAGAATCTCTTTTGCTTATAACGAGATAGAGCAAGCCCTTAGTTTTCTGAATAAAGCTCTTGCTGAATCACGCCAATTTGATAATCCGGTTTTAGAAGGCGATATTTTAGAAGTTTTGGCTACTTATTACAATGCTACCGGTGAACTAACCAAAGCAATCGAATATCGTAAACGAATTTTTGACGCTTACAGCAATGCCAAAGCCTCAGTCGTGACAACTACCAGAGTTCTTCAGTCAGTCAATAATCTCTCTGTTTCATACTATCGAGCGGGTGATTTTCAATCATCTTTTCAATATTTAGATAAGGGAATTCAAATTGGCACCCAACGCGGCGAAATTCTTTCAACCGCATATCTGATTGGAAATAAAGGTGTGTTGCTGACCGATCAAGGTAAATATGCGGAGGCTATTAACTATCTGAACCAGGGAATTGAGGCAACTCGAAAGTCGGGCAATAAACTCCCCGAAGCCTACTATCTGGCTAGTTTGGGGATGGCTTATCTCGAAACGGGTAACGCTCAGCAATCCTTGATGTATCTTAATCAAGCCTTGCAAGCAGTTCCGGCCGGAGTCGAACCCGAAACCGAAGGTAAAGTGATTTCCTCGTTAATAATGGCTTATGCGGTGACCGGAGATAAAAACAAAACTCAGGAAGCTATACGTCTGGCCTCTGCCCGCAGACTTGATGTCGGAGGAACTGCCGGGACAGTTCAAGTATTGTATGCACAAGGGTTTGCCCAAAATGTGTTTGGCAACTTTCAGGAAGGTTTGAGACTTTTAAGCCAAGCCTATTCGCTTGCGAGCAAGCTCAATCACGAAGTCGAGAAAGCCAAAATTTCATACACCGCTTCTTTTTCCTATTTGGCAGGCAACGATCCCCAGAAGGCGGTTAATTCAGCGCAAGCCAGCCACGATTTTTACAAAAAAATCGGAAATGATTTGATGGATATGAAAACGCATTTGGTAATGGGAACAGGCTATTCACGCCTCAATCAATTGGATAATGCAGTTGGTAACTTTAATTCGGCGTATGATTTAGCCCAAAAAGTAAATGATGTGAAGACGCAAGCCCTTGCTCTCTATGATATTGGAATGACTTATCGGCAATTCCAAAACTATCCGCAGGCAATCCAATATTTTAATCAATCTTTGACCTTAGTTGAAAATACAGGTGATAAACAATCACAAAAAGAACTTTTAACCCAAATAGGCGATGCTTACGAAAAGTCGGGAGACAAAAAGAAATCTAAGGAGTATAAGGACAAAGCCAAGAAAATAAAGAATTAGATGAAAAATAACTTTATGAACAAATATTTCTGTTAACCGGATTTTAGTAATAAAGATCAGCCAGTCGAAAAGAAAAATAACAACGGGAAGTTGTCAAAATTATTCACTTTCTCTGCTCCAGAAACCAAAGCAAATGACGAGTGGGAGAAAGTGAAAGAGTTATTGGTTTGTGCCTTAAAGGAGAAGCGGTAAATGAGAATAAATAAGTCTATCAAAAATATTGCCATAGTTTTGGGTTTGATCTTAGCCGTAAATTACCTTTCGATGGAAGCCATTGCCCAAAAGAAAAAGCCGAAACCAAAACCTCAACCTGTTGAAAAATCTTCTCCTGCGGATGATGTTTTTAACGAAGGCGCAACTATCTTTAAGCAAAAAACGAAGGAAAGTTATCAAGCCGCCCTCAAAAAATTTAATCA
>DAORIL010000686.1:0-3583 GCA_035438525.1 Pyrinomonadaceae bacterium | reverse complement strand
ATTATTAAAATCTTCCAACAATTTTCGTAAGCCTTCTGCACCGAATATTTTCAATGATTTGGTGCGATTTTGAGTTTGCGGAGCGTATTTGGTCGCAAATAAAAACGGTGCGAGTCCGCCAACATGGTCAAGGTGAAAATGCGAAACCCAAATCGCATCCAAATTTGCCCAATCCAAATTTTCCTCTGCCATTCGTTGAATGACCGATGCCGAAAAATCAAGCAACAATGAACCTTTTTCGGTTTCAACCCAATATCCTGAACTGCTCCTTTGAGGATGCGGAACCGATGAGCCTGATCCTAAAACAATAAATTTCATTCATTTATCATTTATCATTTATCATTTATCAGCAAGCAAAAATTTAGGTAATTTATCCGTTGATACATACAAATAAAATCAGACAAAGTCATCTATTGAACAGAAAATCTATCCTGATTTGTGTTAATCTGTGGATAATTAAACTTTTGATAAATGGTGAATGTTAAATGATAAATGTTGATGTTTTAGCAATTTTCGCGCATCCCGACGATATGGAATTAAATGTCGCGGGAACGCTTTTGAAAATGAAATCAATTGGTTATACAACGGGTGCATTGGATTTGACGCGAGGCGAAATGGGAACACGTGGAACGCCTCAGGGGCGCGCCGAAGAAGCCGAAGAAGCCGCGCAAATTTTAAGGCTGGATGTGCGCGAAAATCTTGAATTATCGGACTGCCACGTTGCTGTAACCGATGAATCTAAAACGAAATTGGTTCGCGCTTTACGCCGTTTGCAGCCGAAAATTATTTTGACACACCAAATTGACGATCCGCACCCGGACCATCATCATATCGCCCAATTGGTGCGAGAATCGGCACGGCTTTCTTCGATGCGAAAATATGACGGAGATTTTGGATTAGAAAGGATTCGGGTGCCGATTGTTGCGCATAATATTTATTCACAACGGGTTGTGCCGTCATTTATTGTTGATATTTCCGAGTTTTTAGAACAAAAAATGGAAGCTATTCGCGCTCATAAATCACAATTTTATAATCCGAATTCCGATGAACCCGAAACCCGTTTGACCAGTTCTAAGTTTATGGATGAATTGGAAAATCGCTCACGCTATTTCGGCGCATTGATCGGAACCGAGGCAGGCGAACCGTTTTTTGTCCGCGAAATGCTCAATGTTGATGATCCGGTTGCGCTTTTGACTCGTCCGATGAATTTATATTCTTAATAGAGAAAAACACAAAAATTATCTGAAATTGCTTCAAAAATCTTTGTGTTTTCTTTTAATTGAATTATTTTTTAATACTTCATCAATTCCTGCACTGCTTTTTCGACATCTTCCGTTTGCGGCAAGATGAAATCCTCAACTTGCGGAGCGTAAGCAACAAATGTATCGGTTGCGCCGACTCGTCTGACGGGAGCGTCCAAATATTCAAATAATTCATCGGCGATTCGGGCGGCGATTTCTGCACCATAACCGTAGGAAATTGGATCTTCGTGGGCGACGATGACACGCGAAGTCTTTTTGACGGATTCGGCAATCATTTCCCAATCGTAGGGAACGAGCGTTCGCAAATCTATCAAATCAACTGTAATTCCGTCCTTTTCCAGACGTTTGCAAGCCTCAAACGAGCGTTGAACCAGTGCGCCGTAGGTGACGATTGTAACATCCGAACCTTCACGAACCTTTTTGCCTTTGCCGAATGGAATCAAGAATTCTGAACTTGGATATTGCGATTTGTTGTAAACTTGGCGATAAAGATGTTTATGTTCGAGGAACATTACAGGATCATCACAACGGATTGCTGTTCGCAATAAACCATTTGCATCCAAGGCGTTAGACGGATAAGCAATCATCAATCCGGGCGTGTGGGCAAACAAAGTTGTCCCGCTTTGCGAATGGTAAACTGCGCCGCCTTTCAAATATCCGCCGACGGGAACTCGCATCACCATCGGAGCTTTTGATTCACCGTCCGAACGCCAGCGCATTGTTGCCAATTCGTTGCGAATTTGGTGCATTGCGGGGAAAATATAGTCGAAAAATTGAATTTCGACGACAGGTTTTAATCCGCGCAAAGATAAACCAATGGCGCGTCCGATGATATTTGCTTCTGCCAAAGGCGAGTTAAAAACACGAGCCGAGCCGAAAGTGCGTTGTAAATTAGCAGTAACTTTGAAAACCCCGCCTTTACCCTTCACAATATCCAGATATTCTTCTTTTGAACAATCCGCTACGTCTTCACCAAAAATGACGATCGAACCATCGCGCTCCATTTCTTCGTGCAAACAACGATTAATCAAATCAACCATCGTTCCGGCATTTCCCGAAAGTTCTGCGCCTTCTTCGGTATCAAAAATCGTGCGGTCAGTTGGGTCAATATCGGGTGAAAAGATATTTCTCAAGGCTGATTCGGGCGGAGGTGGAGCCGTTGCCAATGCAATATCAGCAGCTTCGTTGATTTCTGCATCAACTTCTTTTCGCAACGCTTCTAAATCTTCCGAACTCGCAATGCCTTCGGTCATCAAAAATTCGGCATAAGTTTTAATCGGGTCAATCGCCGCATCTTTTTCCAATTCTTCCTGTGGACGATAGAGTTTTTCGTCATCCGAAAGCGAGTGTGAATATGGACGAATCACTTTGGCGTGAACAAGTGCGGGACCTTTTCCGCTACGAGCGTGTTCAACTGCTTCGCGCATTACTGCCAATGATTCAAGCGGTTTAGTGCCGTCAACTTTTTTGATAAAAAGATTTGGAAAGCCGGAAAACAATTCGGAAATCGAGCCGCCTGCCGTATTGACTTCGACCGGAGTTGAAATGGCGTAACCGTTATCTTCGACCAGAAAGACGACGGGTAATTTGAGATTGCAAGCGGTATTCATCGCTTCCCAAAATTCGCCTTCGCTGGTCGTGCCGTCGCCGATCGAGGTATAAACAATCTCGTCACCTTTAAAACCTGTAACTTTTTCTTTGATCTTGTCCGAAAGATTGCCGCGATAGGTGGCTTCCGCTGCGCCGACTGCGTGGAGAAGTTGCGAACCTGTGCAAGATGACTGCGAAGGAACATTTAATTCTTTGTGTCCCCAGTGTGAAGGCATCTGGCGGGCGTGTGAATTCGGATCAGGTTCTGCACCGACTGCCGAATAAAGCATTTCGAGCGGAGTCATTCCCAAACCGATCATAAAAGCACGGTCACGATAATACGGAAAAAACCAGTCATATTTTGGTTTAAAAGCCAACGCTGCCGCCGCTAAAATTGCTTCGTGTCCCGCGCCTGAAATTTGAAAAAAGACTTTATTTTGCCCTTTTAACTGAATTTCTTTGTCGTCAATCTTGCGCGAAACATACATTGTTCGATAAATCCCGACCAAGGCTTTTTGGTCTAAGCCTAAATATTTATCTGCCGTAACTTGTTTGGTTGCAGTTGCTTTAGCCATGTTTTTACTATTTCTTTTGGGTGCAGTTGTCATCTTTTTATCAAAACTTAATAACTAAAAATAATGAATGAATAAATTATTCTAACTAAATGAAACGATTTATGACAAAATCGAAGAGTGTTTTTTTTCAGACTTAAAAATTTTAAAATATAGTTT